>NZ_JBAPLV010000005.1:0-181586 GCF_037083865.1 Klenkia terrae
TGGCGTGCGCGCCGGTGGTGGGGGTGGAGTAGATGCGTCCGCCCTGGAAGACCTGACCGCAGCCGGAGCTGCGCATGCCGCAGATGAGGTCGGTGGTCGGGTAGCCGAGAGCGCCGGCCTCGAAGCCCTGGGCCGCCCAGGCGGCGTGCAGGGCGCCGGAGACGGCGTGCGCCCCGGTCGTGGGGGTGGTGTAGATGCGTCCGGCCTGGAAGACCTGGCCGCACCCGCCGGCCGCCATGCCGCAGATCAGGTCGGTGGTGGGGTAGCCCAGCGGGCCGTTCTCGAAGCCCTGCGCGATCCAGGCCGACTGGACGTCCCCGGTGAGGGCGTGGGCCCCGGTGGACCAGGTGTAGTAGATGCGCCCGCCCTGGAAGGCCTGGCCGCAGCCGCCCTGCGCCATGCCGCAGGCGTACTCGGACACCGGGTAGCCCAGGATGCCGCTCTCGCGGCGGCTGCCCCAGGTCGACAGCACCGGCTCCGCGACGGCCCGCACCCCGGAGGCCGGGGACCAGTAGAGCGTGCCGTCGGCGAACACCTGCCCGCACCCGCCCGCGGCCAGGCCGCAGATGATGCCGGTCCGGGGCGCGCCCAGGCTCCCCGTGGCCCCGCCGCGCTCGGCGTAGGAGGCCAGCAGGGCGTCACCGCCCGGGGACATGGTCGTGCCGAACCAGTCGGTGAAGTAGAGCCAGAAGTTGCGGTTGCCGTAGGCGGAGCAGGCGTCGCCGGTGCCGTAGCCGGCGCCGAGGGCGGCGGCGTTGGGGCGGTAGGGGGTGTAGTTGTACAGGCCGGCGGTGGCCTGGTTGGCGATGTAGACCTGGCTGGTGCCGCAGCTGGCGGTGGGGGACCAGTAGACGGTGTTGGTGGCCCCGGCGCGGTAGGAGTAGTTGCGGGGGTAGGTGGCGTAGCGCTGGTACTGGCGGGCTGCGGAGTAGACCTGGTTGTAGAAGCCGTAGTACTGGGTGTCGCAGGCGGCGGTGTCGGGGCAGCCCATGCCGGCGGCGATCTGGTAGCGGCGGGCGGTGAGGCCGGCGCCGGTGGCGGTGAGGAGGGCTTGTTCCTTCTGGAGCAGGACGAGCAGGACCTTGGGGCTGATGCCGCAGGCCTGGCCGACCTTCCAGATGATCATGCCGGCGGACTCGCCTGGGGCGCCGGTGTAGGTGCCGTCGCAGATGCCGTCGGGCGTGCGGGTGAAGGTGGTCTCGCGGTAGTCCTTGAGGCAGGGGATGCCGGCGCCGGAGGGGGTGCAGGTGCGTCCCTTGGCGGCGATGAAGTCCTGGACCTGCTGGGCGGTGAGGGCGTTGGCGTCGAAGAACATGCTGTCGCTGATGATGTTGCCCGGGTCGAACTGCGAGATGTCGGCCGCGGGGACGAGCTCCGGTGCGGGCTGAGCCGCGGGCGGAACGGCCCCCAGCACGCCGGCGAGCACGCACAGCAGGGTCAGGGTGTGCACGACCATCCGTGCGGTGCGGGGGACGGCGCTCACGGGACCACCACCTCGCCGGTGGCCGAGGAGCCGTCCCCGGTCGCGGAGGAGTAGGTCAGCTGCGCGTCCCAGGTGCCCGGGGTCAGGTCGGTGCCGGTCTCCAGCAGGCCGCACGACGTGGTGGTCGCGTCGGCCGAGCCCAGCGTCCGCACGTCGACCTCGGCACCGTCGCGCCGCAGGGTGAGCGTGCAGGTGCCGCCGTCCTCGATGACCCCGGAGACGAACCCGTTGGCCTGCACCGTCCCCGTGTCGGACTGGTACTGGGCGTAGGTCAGGACCACGTCGAGACCGGCCGTCGGCGCCGGGTCGGTCGCCGGGTCGGTCGCCGTCGGGCTCGGGTCCACCCCGGGCGCCGGGGCGTCGGTGGCGACCTGGGTCGGCTCGGCACCGATGCTGTACGAGGCGTACGGGGTGGCCGTGCTCGAGGCCGCTGAGGAGGTGCTGGCCGCGGCCTCCTCGTCGGGGGTGCGGTTCAGCACCAGGACGGCGGCTGCGGCGAGGACGGCGGCTGCCAGCACGAGCAGGACCAGGGTCCGGACGGCGGGGCGGCGCTGGGGAGAGGGCACGGGAGCTCGCAGTTCAGGAGTCGAGGACGGCGGAGTGGCGGGCGCTCGACGACGTCGTCGGCACGGCGGGGCGCCCGACCGGCCCGGTGGCCGCGGGCCCACGGGTCGAGGGCGAGCGGTGGACCGCCGGGAACTGTGCGGTGCTGCGCGACCCGGCGTGCATCGGCACGGGATGGGTCACGGGACGGCGGGCGGACGTCGTGAGCGGCGTCTCCCCGGTGGCGACGGCGACGGCGACGGCCTCGGCCGGCGCGGGGACGGCGGGACCGGCCACAGCTGGTGCCCGGGTCGGCTCGGGTGCCTCGTCCCGGCGCAGGGCGGTGAGCACGGCCGTCCGCAGCCGCAGACCGAGGGGCCGCTCGACGGCTCGGTGCACGAGCACGGCGAGGGCCAGCGGCGCGGCGAGGGCGGCGGCCAGGACCAGCCAGGCCGAGGTCCGGCCGGCCAGGAGGTGGATGACGAAGTAGCCGAGCTTCTCGTGCACCAGGTACAGCGGGTAGGTGAGCGCACCGAGGGTCGTCATCCAGCGCGCCCCCACGCGGTTGACCCTGGTCAGGGTGACGAGGGCGACGAGACCGAAGCAGGCCGTCGAGACCACGGCGACGAGGGTGCCGGAGGTGGCCCACCCGGTGGCCCGGGTCAGCGCCACCGGGTAGTAGCCGAGCGCGAAGTGCAGGGCGAACAACGCCTGCATCCCCACCAGCAGCCAGGTCAGCAGGTCGTGGCCGCACCGGTGGAGCAGGTACAGCAGCATGCCGCCGGCGAAGTAGGGGGAGTAGTCCGCGATCAGCACGGTGGCGACCAGGGGCTGACCGGCCTGCTGGGCCATTGCCCCCGCGAGGGGCCACAGGGCGGCGAAGGCGAGCACGCGCCGGCGGGTGATCCCCACGACCACCAGCACGGCGACCAGGACGTAGAACCGCGCCTCGGTCCACAGCGTCCAGAACGCGCCGTCGAGGTCCCGGACGCCGAAGGCGCCCTGCAGCATCGTCAGGTTGACCAGGGCGTCGCCCTTCGTGGGCGCGACGCCCTCGCTGACCGAGCCGGCCGGCCAGAGCACGAAGGCGAAGACCGCGGCGATCCCCACCGCGACCCAGTAGGCGGGGAACAGCCGCCCGATGCGGGAGGCCACGAAGTGCGGCACGTCCCGACCCCAGGCGGTCATGAGGACGACGAACCCGCTGATCACGAAGAACAGCGGCACCCCCATCGCCCCGTAGGCGGCCCAGCGGCCCAGGGTGTCGGTCTCGGCGGGCGCACGGCCCTCCCAGCCCGGGTTGATGCCGGTGAGGTGGAAGGCGACCACCGCCAGGGCGGCCAGGAAACGCAGCGCGTCCATGGCACCCAGTCGGCTGGGCCGGGTCGACGTCGCAGCCACCGTGTCGTTCTCCCTCGCTGGTCGTGCGCGAGCCTCCCGACAGGACGGGTCCGGCTCGCTGGGTCGTCCACGACGCTACGCAACGTGAACGTCCCGTCACAGGGCGATGGGCGACAAGGGCGGCCGGGCAGCACGGCACTTTGTGGGCCCACCGCCGGACGACGCGCGGGGTCGTCGTCCCGCCGGTCCCGCGGGTCCCACCCGCCACAGGGTCAGTCGGTGCGAGCGGTCCCCGGTGCGGTGGCGGCCAGCCGGTGGACGGAGGGCAGGGCGCACGCCAGGGCGGCCACCGGGCCGACCATCGCGCCCACGGCCGTGGTGGCGACGACGTCGAGCGGGCTCAGCACGAGCCAGAGCACCGTGGCGGTGACCGCCACCGCCCAGACCGCGATCATCCGGCGGTGCGCGGAGAGGGCGATGAGGGTGGCCGACAGCAGCTGGGTCCAGGCCAGCAGGCAGGCCGACAGGACGAGGAGGGCCATCGCCGCGGCGGGGACGTCGTACCCGCTGCCGTAGACCAGGCGCACCGCCCAGGGGCCGAGCAGTCCGCCGAGCAGCGCGCCGACCGCCCCGAGCGCCAGCGCGGCGAGGGTGCCGAGCAGCAGCATGCGGCGCAGCGCTGCTGCACCCTCGCGGCCGGGCTGCTCGCGCGTGCGGACGACGAAGGGCACCGCCAAGGCCTGCACCGGGGAGATGAGCAGGAGCGGGACCCGGGAGACGGTGAGGGCGGCGAACACCGCGCCGCCTGCAGCACCCGGTGCCCCGTCGCCGAACGCGGTCACCAGCGTCGGGAAACCCGTGATGACGCTGGCGATCAGCCCGGCACCGGCCATCAGCGACGCCGCCCTGCCCAGCGCCGGACGCCACGTCGACCGCGGCACCCGACCGCTCGGCAGGACCGAACCGGCCCGGCGGGACCAGGCCAGCCAGGCGAAGGAGCCCACCCCGACGGCCACCACCGCTGTCCGCAGGTCCAGGCGGGCCAGGACGAGGAGCGCCACCAGCACCACCAGCCGGAGCAGCGCCTCGGTGACCACCAAGCGGCCGTAGCCCCCGACGTCCCCGGACCCGACGAGCAGCCCGCGGACGGCGAACTGCGCGGCGAACCCGAGCGCGGCGGCCAGCACGACGATGCCGAAGACGCCGTCCGCACGGCCGAACAGGAGCTCGCCCACCGCCGGGACGAGCGTCACCGCGGCGACGAGCCCGGCCAGCAGCGCGGCGGCGGAGGTGACCGCGGCCGCCGGTGGGCCGCCGCCGGCCGGCCCCGTCTGCGCCGCGTCCCGCGCGGCCTCCTGCTCGATCGTCGACAGCGAGGAGCCCAACCCGAACACGACGCCCCAGACGGCCACGAAGACCCCGAAGTCGGCCGGGCTCAGGCCGCGTCCGACGAGGGCGAGCAGCGCGTAGCCGGCCGCGCTGGCGACGGCGATCGCGATCCCGGTGCGGGCGACGTCCGAACGCCCTGCTGCCCGCCGGTCGGTCGGGCCGCTCACCCGGTCGCTCGGCTGCGGGCGGCGCCCAGCCGGCTGCGCGCCGCCAGCACGAGCCCGCGGAGGACGCCTGCGCCGAAGCTGGCGACGAAGACAGGGGTCAGGACGGCGCCGGCCACGACCTCGTCCCGACCGCCACCGACCGTGGCGACCACGGCGGGCACGGCGACGGTGACGGCGCCCAGGCCGACGGCGCCGAGGGCCGGGCGGCGCAGCCCCAGCAGCGCCAGCACCCCGCCGCCGGCGAGCGCGGCCAGCAGGGCGCGCCGGACCGGGCCCGGCTGGCCCAGGTAGCCGTCCACGAAGGTCGTCCCGCGGAACCAGCACTGCTTGACGAACCCGCGGGCGCCCTGCTTGCCGTGGTAGTCGAAGCGGAAGTCCGGGGTCAGCCAGATCGGCGTCCGGCCGGCGACGTGCCGCAGGAGCCGGGTGTCGTCGCTGGCCAGGTCCGGGTCGTCGTAGAGCGAGCGGAAGCTGGCGCCGGCCTCGGCGAGGAGCTCGCGGGGGAGCAGCAGGCAGCCGGTCCCCTTGGGGTAGGCGTCGAACTCCTCGGCGCCGAAGGAGACCAGTCGCGGGTCGGCGGTGTACCGCCGCCAACCGATCTTCACCAGTCCCGCCCAGTACGCGGCGAAGAGGTTGCCGTCGGTGGCGACGTCGACGTGGCCGCACCACACCAGCCGGTCGGGATCGGCGGCGACGGCACGGCGCACCCAGGACAGGGAGTCCGGTCCGGTGATGACCCGGCTGTCCAGCAGGAGCACCCAGGGCTCCCGCGCCCGGGCCAGACCGGTCGCCCGGGCGGTGAGCCGCCCGGCGTTGGGCTGGTGGACGACGGTGAACCCGTGCTCGGCGGACAGCTCGGCGAGCACCTGCGGGGTGCCGTCGGTGCTGCCGTCGTCGACCACGACCAGGTCCAGCGGCAGCGACGCCCGCGCCGCCGAGGTCACCAGTGCCTCGATGCAGGTGCGGATCCAGGTCTGCTCGTTGAAGACCGGGACGACGACGCTCAGCGCCTCCAGCGGGGGCGGCGGGATGACCGGGGCGGACGTCGTCGGGGTCGCCATGGGGCGAGGTTAGCCGAGCGGCGGCCCGGGACCGGGCTGCCCGGGTCGGCCCGGCCCGTGGCCAGGGGGCCCGGCGGTGGTCACCTATTGTGCGCGGATGACGTCAGAGGCGAGGGGCACCCGTTGATCGCATTCATCGTCGGCACCACGGCAGAGCTCATCAAGGTGGCTCCCGTCTTCCACGAGCTCACCGGGCGGGGACGGTCCTGCGAGATCTGGTACACCGCGCAGCACGTCGAGGAGCTGGGCGAGGCGCTGGCCGACCTCTCGCTGCCTGCGCCCACGGAGTGGCTGGTGCCCGAGGACGGCGCCGGGAACCTGGCCCGCCCCGTCGACGTCCCCCGCTGGGGTGCCCGCCTGGCGACCACGGTGTGGCGGCACAGGGCGCGGTTGCGCGACCGGCTGCGGGCCGACGGGCGTCGCCCGGTGGTCCTGGTGCACGGCGACACCTTCACCGCCCCGTTGGGCGCGGTGATCGGGCGGCTGCTGGGGGCACGGGTCGGCCACGTGGAGGCCGGCATGCGCAGCCACAACCTGCGGCACCCCTTCCCGGAGGAGGTCAACCGGCGGCTGGCCGCCCGCGTGGTCGACGTGCACTTCGCCCCGACCGACGTCGAGGCGGAGAACCTGCGGGGCCGGCGGGGCGCGGTGGTCACGACCGGCGCGAACACCGTCGTCGACGCCGTCCGCTACGCCCTGGACCGGCCCACGCCGCCGGCGGTCGACCTGCCTGCGGAGTACGCCGTGGCCACCCTGCACCGCTTCGAGCTGGTGCGCGACGAGGCCCTCTACCGGCAGGCCCTGGAGATCCTCGCCGAGCACTCGGCCACGATCCCGGTCGTGTACTTCGCCGGGGCCTCCGAGCGCGAGCGGCTGGCCCAGTACGGGTTGCTCGGGCTGTTCGACGACCGGTTCCGGATCGAGGACAAGCTCAGCTACGTCCACTTCATGCCGGTGCTCGCCGGGGCCCGCTTCGTGGTCACCGACAGCGGCGGCCTGCAGCAGGAGACCAGCCACCTGGGCATCCCGGCGGCCATCCACCGCGCGCACACCGAGATTCTCGCCGGCGAGGGCGAGACGATGGTGCTCACCAGGCTGCAGCCCGACCGCCTGCGGGCCTTCCTGGCCGACCCGGAGCGCTACCGGTCGCCCGGGACCATGGACCGGTACTGGCCCAGCCGGGTCATCGCCGACGCGGTCGAGACGCTGTTCTGACCCGCCGCCGGACAACGCCCGCCCCGCGGGCGTCGTCCGGGTGGGTCAGTCCCGACGCAGGTCGACGGTGACGCCGGTGCTGGCGGACTCCAGCGCGGCCTCGGCCACCTGGAGGGTGTGCAGGCCCTCCCGCATGGTGACGATCCGCTGGTCGCGGCCCAGGATGGCGTCCCGGAAGGCCTCGTGCTCGAGCAGCAGGGGCTCGCGCTTGGCCAGCGCGTACCGGATGCTGTCGCCCTCGGTGACCCCGCGGAAGGACGTGATCGACTCCCACTCGGTCAGGAACGTGCCGTTGGCGTAGAAGGTCAGGTCCGCGCTCGCGGTGTCCGCGACCAGGGCCCCCTTCTCGCCGGTGACGGTCGTCGTGCGGGCCTTCAACGGGGACAGCCAGTTCACCAGGTGGTTGGTGATGATGCCGTTGGCCAGGACGCCGGTGGCGGCGACCATGTCCTCGTGCTGGCGTCCGCTGCGGTGCGCGGTCCGTGCGCTGATCGAGCGGTAGTCGCTCTGCGCCACCCACACGGTCAGGTCGATGTCGTGCGACGCGAGGTCCTTGATCACCCCGACGTCGGCGATCCGGCCCGGGAAGGGGCCCTGCCGCTGGGTGGCGATCTGGTAGATGTCGCCCAGCTGGCCGTCCTCGATGCGCTTGCGCATCTCCTGCAGCGCCGGGTTGAACCGCTCGATGTGCCCGACGGCGCCCACCAGCCCGGCGGCCTCGAAGGCCTCGGCTAGGCGCAGCCCGGCCGCGCCGTTCTCCGCGATCGGCTTCTCGATCATCGTGTGCACGCCGGCGGCGGCCAGCTCCAGGCCGACCCGCTCGTGCTCGGCGGTCGGCACGGCCACGACCGCCATGTCGATGCCGGCAGCCAGCAGGTGGTCGACCTGCTGGCCCACGGCGAGGTCACCGGCGACGCCGAAGGAGTCGCCGACGGCGTCGACCACCGCGACCAGCTCCACGCCGTCCAGCTGCCGGAGCAGCCGGGCGTGGTGGCGGCCCATGGACCCCAGGCCGATCAGCCCCGCGCGCAGGTCGGCCATCACGCACCGGCCCGGGCGACGGTGTTCACGGCCTGCACGACGCGGTCGAGGTCGTCGGAGGTCAGCGAGGGGTGCACGGGCAGCGAGATGACCTCGCGCGCCGCCTTCTCGGTCTCCGGCAGGTCGAGGTCCAGGGCGAAGCTGGCCAACCGGTGGTTGGGCACCGGGTAGTACACGCCGCTGCCGACGCCGTGCTCCTCGCGCAGCGCCTGCACCATGCGGTCGCGGTCGCCGTCCACCCGCACCGTGTACTGGTGGTAGACGTGGGTGGCACCGGCGCGGACGGTCGGTGTCGCCACACCCTCCAGGTGGGCGTCCAGGTAGGCGGCGTTGCGCTGCCGGGTGGTGGTCCACGCCGGGAGCCGGCCCAGCTGCACGCGCCCGATCGCTGCGTGGATGTCGGTCATCCGGTTGTTCAGGCCGACGACCTCGTTCTGGTACTGCGCAGCCATGCCCTGGTTGCGCAGCAGGCGCACCTTCCGGGCGACCTCGCCGTCGCAGCTGACCATGCCGCCCTCGCCGGAGGTCATGTTCTTGGTCGGGTAGAGGCTGAACATGCCGAACGCGCCGAAGGTGCCGACGGCGCGGCCGTCCTGCGCGGCGCCGTGCGCCTGTGCCGCGTCCTCGAACAGTGCGAGGCCGTGGCGCTCGGCCACCGCGGCCAGACCCGCCACGTCGGCCGGGTGGCCGTAGAGGTGGACCGGCATGATCGCGGCGGTCCGCCCGGTCACCACCGCCTCCACCGAGGCGGGGTCCAGGCAGAAGGAGACCGGGTCGATGTCGGCGAAGACCGGGGTGGCGCCGGTGAGGGCCACCGAGTTGGCCGTGGCCGCGAACGTGAAGGAGGGGACGACGACCTCGTCGCCCGGGCCGATGCCGGCGGCCAACAGGCCCAGGTGCAGGCCCGAGGTGCCGGAGTTCACGGCCACGCACTCGCGCCCCTGGACCAGGGCCTCGGCGAACTCCTGCTCGAAGGCGGCCACCTCGGGGCCCTGGGCCATCATCCCCGAGCGCAGCACGCGGTCCACCGCAGCGCGCTCGTCGTCCCCGATCAGCGGCTTGGCCACGGGGATCATCGGCGGTGTCGTCACGGGGTGACCTCTCTGATGGTGTCGTCTGCTGTCTGGAAGGTCTGCCCGGTGAGCGGGCAGACGAGGAGGTCGCCCTCCTCGCGCAGCCGGGCGCCGGCGAAGCCGACCCAGCCGACCTGGCGGGCCGGGACGCCGACCACCAGTGCGTGCGCCGGCACGTCGCGCGTGACGACCGCGCCCGCGGCGACCATGGACCAGGCGCCGATGCGCACGGGGGCCACGCACACGGCGCGGGCCCCGATCGAGGCGCCGGAGTCGACGGTCACCCCGACCGCGGTCCACTCGGCGGCGCTCTTGGCGCTGCCGTCTGGGTTCATCGCCCGGGGGTACTGGTCGTTGGTCAGCACGGCCGCCGGCCCCACGAAGACGCCGTCCCCGAGCACCGCCGGGTCGTAGACCAGCGCGTAGTTCTGGATCTTGCAGCTGTCGCCGAGGCGGACGCCGGTGCCGATGTAGGCACCTCGACCGACGACGCAGTCACGCCCCAACCGGGCGCCCTCGCGGACCTGGGCCAGGTGCCACACCGAGGAGCCGTCACCGACCTCCACGTCGGTCGCGACGTCCGCGGAGGGTTCGATGCGTGGCGCCATGGATGTCGCGTACCTCCTGCAGTGGTCCTGCTGCCGATCGGGCGAGAGTAGCCCAGTGGTCCGGGAGGGCCGGTGGACGTGGCAAGGTCGACGGCGCCCGGGTGACGGCGTCCGGCACGGTGTGCCGACCACGCGCGGTCCCCGACCCATTGCGCCCCGTCGGCCACACGTCGCCCATCGGCCCCGGACGGCACGGGAGGTCCACGGCCCGGCCAGGACTCCGACCTATGGTCGCCAGGTGCCGGTCGACACCGGCACGTCATCCCTCACCAAGGAACTCCATGATCTTCGTCCTCGCCCTGCTCGTCGTCGTGCCCGGTGTGCTGATCTGCGCCGCCGCCGGGGTGCGGGGATGGCGGCTGGCCGGGATCGGGCCGGCGGCGACGTTCGGCGCGGCGGCCGTCGGCGGCCCGGTGCTGGGCACCCTGGGCATCCGGTGGTCGGTGTGGTCCTTCGCGGCCTGGGCGCTGGTGCTCACCGCGGTCTGCGCCGCGGTCGCCGCCCTGCTGGCCCGGCGGCGCCGGGGACGGCCGGCCGACGCGGTGCCGGCCGACGGCACCGGACCGGCCGGCGGCCGCGAGCTGCCCCTGGTGCGGGCCCGGTGGGAGCACCTGCTGGTCGGGGGCGGCGTGCTGCTGGGCATGGCGGTGGGGGCCACGGTGTTCCTGCGGGCCACCCGGGGCCTGGCGGCGATCTCCCAGGACTTCGACGCGCCCTTCCACGCCAACGCCGTCCGCTGGATCGCGGAGAACGGCCAGGCGGTGCCGTCGGCCATCGCGCCGATCGCCAACCTGGCCGAGGGTGACCCGTACTTCTACCCGATCACCTACCACTCGGTCCTGGCCATCCTGGTCCAGTTCGGGTCCGACCCGTCCTACGCGCTCAACGCCGGTGCGCTGCTCATGGTGCTGGCGTGGCCGCTGGGCATCGCCGCGCTGGGCATGACCTGGCGGGTGCCGGCCCCCGTGGTGGCCGTCGCCGCCACGGTGAGCACCTGGTTCACCGCCTTCCCCTTCGACTCCCTGTGGCGCGGGCCGCTGTGGCCGTACGTGGCCGGGCTCGCCCTGCTGCCCGGGGTGCTCGCCGTGGCGCGGATGCTCGTCGACCGCTCCCCGGTCCTCCCGGCCGTGGTGGCGCTGGCCCTGGGCGTGACCGGGGTGGTCGCGATGCACCCGAGCATCGCGTTCGTGGTCCTCGTCTACGCCGTCGCGCTGCTGGTGGCCTTCGCACTGCGCCTGGAGCCCGTGGTCTGGAAGGCCGCGCTGCTGCCGATGGGCATCGGTGCGGTCCTGGCCGTCCTCCTGCTGGCGCCGGTGATCCTGCCCGCGACGGTGCAGAGCGGCGGCGTCCAGGCGGCCCGCTGGCCGGAGTTCGCCACGACCACCGAGGGCTTCGGGCAGGTCCTGCTGTTCTCCCCGGTCACCCAGGAGGCCCAGTGGTGGCTGGGGCTCACGGCCCTGGTCGGCCTGGTCGTGATGGTGCTGCGCCGGCGTCTGGTCTGGTTGGTCGGCGCGTTCGTCGTCTTCGGGGCCGCCTACGCGGCCACCGCGTCCATCGACAGCGACCTGGTCAACACCTTGTCCGGACCGTTCTACAACGACGCCTGGCGGTTCGCCGCGCTGCTGCCGCTGGTCGGCACCTTCGCCGTGGGCGAGGTCGTGGTCGCGGTCGGTTCCTGGGCCGCCGCCCGGCTGGCACCCCGGCGTCCCGTCCTCGTGGCGTCGGCGGCGGGGTTGGCCACCCTGCTGGCCGTCGCGGCCCTCGGCAACGGTGCCTACGTGCAGCGCAACACCGACCGGCTGTCCCTCACCTACGGCGACGGCCCCACCGTCACCGCGGGCGAGCGCGCGGCCTACGTCTGGCTGGGCGAGCACGTGGGGCCGGGTGAGCGGGTCATGAACGACCGGTTCGACGGGTCGGTGTGGATGTACGCCGTCGGTGGTGCCCAGCCGGTGGAGTGGACCTTCTACGGCGCGGCCGAGGGCAGCCCGGCGGCTGTCCTGACGCAGGGCATGCGGCGGCTGGACACCTCGCCCCAGGTGCAGGAAGCCGTCCGCGAGCTCGACGTGCGCTACGTGGTCGTGGGACAGGGATTCCTGCGGACGGACATGACCAGGTCCCCGGGGCTGGTCGGACTGCAGCAGGTGGACGGGTTGAC
The DNA here is from genome assembly GCF_037083865.1 of Klenkia terrae. Classification (NCBI taxonomy): domain Bacteria; kingdom Bacillati; phylum Actinomycetota; class Actinomycetes; order Geodermatophilales; family Geodermatophilaceae; genus Klenkia; species Klenkia terrae. The sequence goes on from NZ_JBAPLV010000005.1 coordinate 12,080, forward strand.
CGAGGTGTACCGCAACGCGGACGCCGTGATCTACGAGGTGACGGCGTCGCTGTGATGACCTACCCCCTGCCGGCCCCGCCGGCGAGCAGGACGAGTGCCGGGTCGCCCGGCGGGTCGACCACCCCGGTGCGGTCACTAGCATCGGTCCCGATGCACGTCGACGGAGCGGACGCACGGCCCACCGGTGGGTCCGTCGTCGCCGCCCACGCACGGGAGGCAGGCGCCGTGACGGGTGCGACCGGGCCCTGGGACGACACGGTCGTCGTCGTCCGGGTCTTCAACGAGGGCCTCGTCGTGCGCGAGGTCATCGCCCAGCTGGTGGCCTCGGGCCTCAAGGTGATCGCCGTCGACGACGCCAGCACCGACAACTCGGCGGAGGAGATCGACGCCGCCGGGGCCTTCCGCGTCAGCCACCCGATCAACCTCGGCGCCGGCGGCGCGCTGCAGACCGGGTACGAGGCGGCGCTGCGGTTCACCGACGCCAAGTACATCGCCTGCTTCGACGCCGACGGGCAGCACCAGCTGTCCGACCTGCTGGGGATGATCGAGAAGATCCGCACCGGCTACGACGTCGTCATGGGTTCCCGGTTCCTCGACGGCCAGACCCAGATGAGCCCGTTCCGGCGGCTGATCCTGCGGACGGCGACCAAGGTGATGAACCGCCGGGCGGGCACCAAGCTCACCGACGCGCACAACGGGCTCCGGCTGATCACCCGCGAGGTGGCCGCCTCGATCCGGTTGAGCCACACCGGCATGGCCTACGCCTCGGAGCTCGAGGAGGACCTGACCCGTCCTGGCCGACGGGTGGTCGAGCACCCCGTGCACATCCTCTACACCGAGTACTCCCGGGCGAAGGGTCAGCCGTTGCTCAACAGCGTCAACATCCTGGCCGACACCATCGCGCACCGGGTCAGCGAAGGACGGCGTCGACCGTGATCATCAAGTGGCTGCTCATCCCCACCCTGATCGCCCTGGTCTACTTCTCGCTGCGGTCCCGGGCCTCGCTGCGCGGGCAGGCCCGCCGCAAGATCCTGGCCGTGCTCACGGTCGTGGCCGGCGTCCTGGCCGTCATGTTCCCGGCCAGCACGCAGTGGCTGGCCGACCTCGTCGGCGTGACCCGTGGATCCGACCTGCTCTTCTACGTCGTGGCCCTGGTGCTCATCTACCAGGTCGGCAGCACCGGCGTCCGGTTCCGCGAGCAGGAGACCCGGATCGTCGGGCTGGCCCGCCAGGTGGCCCTGGCCGAGGCCGAGGCGCGTATCGGTCTGCAGCCCGCCCGGTCCGAGCAGGGGCACCCGATGTCCTACCGCACCAGCGACCCGGCCTGACCCGGCGCCGGCGGGCATGGCCCGTCGGCGCCGGGCGGCTCAGTCCTCGAGCCGCCCGTCCAGCGAGGTACCGCTGTCGAAGAACGGTCGGATGCGGTTGTCGAACATGCTGAGGGCGGAGCCGATCGCCATGTGCATGTCCAGGTACTTGTAGGTGCCCAGCCGGCCGCCGAAGAGCACCCGCTTGTCCGTGGCCTCCTTCTTGGCCAGCTCGCGGTAGGTCTCCAGCTTGGCGCGGTCTTCTGGGGTGTTGACCGGGTAGTAGGGCTCGTCGCCGGCCACCGCGCTGCGCGAGTACTCGCGGACCACCACGGTCTTGTCCGCCGGGTAGTCCCGCTCCGGGTGGAAGTGCCGGAACTCGTGGATGCGGGTGTAGGGCACGTCCTCGTCGGCGTAGTTCATGACCGACGTCCCCTGGAAGTCCCCGACCGGGACGACCTCGGTCTCGAAGTCCAGGGTGCGCCAGCCCAGCTCGCCGGCGGCGTAGTCGAAGTACTTGTCGATCGGGCCGGTGAAGACGGTGGGGACGTCGGTCGGGAGGGAGTCCCGGACGTCGAAGTAGTCCGTCTCCAGCCGCACCTCGATGTTGGGGTGCTCGGCCATCTTCGTCAGCCACGCGGTGTAGCCGCCGACGGGCAGGCCCTCGTGGGTGTCGTTGAAGTAGCGGTTGTCGAAGGTGTAGCGGACCGGGAGCCGGGCGATGACCGCCGCGGGCAGCTCGGTGGGGTCGGTCTGCCACTGCTTCTTCGTGTAGCCCTTGATGAACGCCTCGTAGAGCGGGCGGCCGATCAGCGAGACCGCCTTCTCCTCCAGGTTCGCCGCCTCCGCCGTGTCGATCTCCCCGGCCTGCTCGGCGACGAGGGCGCGTGCCTCGGTGGGGGTGAAGCTGCGGCCGAAGAACTCGCCGAGGGTCGCCAGGTTCATGGGGAGGGAGTACGTCTTGCCGTCGTGGATCGAGTAGACCCGGTGCACGTAGTCGGTGAAGTCGGTGAACTGGTTGACGTACTCCCAGACCCGCTCGTTCGAGGTGTGGAACAGGTGGGCGCCGTAGCGGTGCACCTCGATGCCGGTCTCCGGCTCGGCCTCGGAGTAGGCGTTGCCGCCGATGTGGTCCCGCCGGTCGATCACCAGGACGCGCTTGTCCAGCTGCGTGGCGACGCGTTCGGCGACGGTCAGGCCGAAGAAGCCTGAGCCGACGATGACGAGGTCTGGGCTTCCTGTGGTCACGCTTGGCGACGATACCGTCGCGGCGCCGCGCGGGTCCGGACCGCCCGGCTCCTCGGTGCGGCTCTAGGGTCACGGTGTGGATGCCGAGACCGACCCGCTCCGCGTCGTGGCGGTGACCTACTCCCCGGGGGCCAGCCTGGAGTCGTTCATCGCCTCCCTCGGGAGCGCGACGACCCGACCGGTCGAGGTCGTGCTCGCCGACAACGGTTCCACCGACGGCGCCCCGGAGCGGGTTGCCGCGGGGCGGGGCGACGTCCGCGTGCTGCCCACGGGCGGGAACGTCGGCTACGGCGCCGCGGTCGACGCCGGCCTGGCCGGTGCGACCGGTCGCTGGGCCGTGGTCGCCAACCCCGACGTCGTCTTCGAGCCCGGCTCGATCGACGCCCTGCTGGCCGCGGCGCAGCGCTGGCCGCGGGCGGGTGCGGTGGGCCCGGCCATCCGGACGCCGGACGGCGAGCTCTACCCCTCGGCCCGCGACCTCCCGTCCCTGTCCACCGGCGCCGGGCACGCAGCGCTCGGGTGGGTGTGGCCGGGGAACCCGTGGACGGCCCGCTACCGACGGGAGCGCGAGGCTCCTCGCGAGCGCACGGCCGGCTGGCTGTCGGGGTCGTGCTTCGTGATCGACCTGGACGCCTACCGGACGATCGGGGGGTTCGACCCGGGCTACTTCATGTACTTCGAGGACGTGGACCTCGGGGAACGGCTCGGTCGGGCCGGGTACCTCAACGTCTACGCGCCGTCGGCCGTCGTGGTGCACGAGGGCGGGCACGCCACCCGCCGCCAGCCGCACCGCATGGCCCGGGTGCACCACACCAGCGCGCTGCGCTATCTGGCCCGCCGCTACCCGGGGCGCCGCCACGCGCCGCTCCGCCTGGGGCTGCGCATGGGCCTGGGCGGTCGGATGCTGCTGTCCTACGTGAGCGGCCAGGTGGCGGCCGGGGCGCGGTTCCAACGGGGGGCCGCCGAGCTGCAGGAGGACCAGGCCTCGTGAGGCACGCCGTGATCATGGCCGGCGGCTCCGGGACCCGGCTGTGGCCGTTGTCCCGCTCCGCCCGCCCCAAGCAGCTCCTCGACGTCGTCTCGGAGGAGTCGGGCGCGGCCCACAGCCTGCTGGCCGAGGCGTTCACCCGGCTGCAGGCCGTGCTGCCCACCGAGCAGATCTGGGTGTGCACGGCCGCCCGCTACGGCGACATGGTCCGTGCCGCCCTGCCCGAGCTCGGGGCCGACCGGCTCATCCTCGAGCCGGTCGCCCGGGACACCGCCAACGCGGTGGGTCTGGCTGCCGCGCTGGTCGCCGACGTGGACCCCGACGCCGAGCTCGCGGTGGTCTCCGCCGACCACGTGATCCGGCCGGTGGAGCGGTTCGCCGACGCGCTCCGCACCGCCTACGACTGCCTGGCCGTCCGGCCGCGGTCGCTGGTCACCCTGGGCATCACCCCGACGTCGCCGGCGACCGGCTTCGGCTACGTGCAGAAGGGTGCCCCGACCGAGGTCCCGGGGGCCGCGGAGGCGGCCTCGTTCCGCGAGAAGCCCGACCTCGAGACGGCGCAGGGGTACCTGGCGTCGGGGGAGTACGTCTGGAACTCCGGCATGTTCGTCTGGCGCGCGCAGACCGTGCTGGACGCGCTGGCCGACCACCTCCCCGAGAGCGCCGAGGGCCTGCGGCGCATCGTCGCCGCCGAGGACCGCGAGGCCGCCCTCGCCGAGGTCTTCCCGACCCTGCCGAAGATCAGCGTCGACTACGCCGTCCTCGAGCCCGCTGCCGCCGAACCGGGGCGGGTGCTGGTCGTCGACCTGGACGTCGACTGGCTGGACGTCGGCTCCTGGCCGGCGCTGGCGCACACCCTGGACACCGACGAGGCCGGCAACGCCGTCCGGGGGATGGTGGTCGCGCTGGACAGCAGCGGCAACGTCGTCCTCTCCGACGACCCCGACCACCTCGTGGCCCTGGTGGGCGTGCGCGACAGCGTGGTGGTGCACACCGCAGACGTGACGATGGTCTGCCCGGTGGGGGACGCCGAGCGGGTCAAGCAGCTGCTGGCCGTCGCCGAGGAGCGGTTCCCCGGGCGCTACGCCTGAGCGTCCTACCCTCGTGGGGTGACCGCTGCGACCGCGCCCCCCCGGGAGCGGACCTGGCGCCCGGACTGGCCGCTGGACGTCCGCCGCGCGCTGTCGCCGCACCGCCGGGGAACCAGCGACCCGACGCTGCAGCACGCGGCCGACGGCGCCGTCTGGCGGACCACCACCACCCCCGACGGCGCCGCGAGCGTCCGGCTGAGCGTCCGCGGCGGCGACGTCCACGCCCAGACCTGGGGCCCCGGCGCGGACTGGGCGCTGGACGTCGTGCCCCGCTGGCTGGGGGCCGAGGATCGGCCCGAGGGGTTCCCCGCCCACCACCACCCGCTGGTCGAGCGGCTGCACCGGATGTCGCCCTGGTTGCGGATCGGCAGCACGGGCCGGGTCTGGGACGCCCTCGTCCCCGGCGTGCTGGAGCAGAAGGTCACCGGGATCGAGGCGCACCGCACCTGGCGGCAGCTGCTCCAGCTGGCCGGTGACCCCGCACCCGGGCCGGCGCCGGAGGGCATGCGGGTGGTCCCGTCGGCGGAGCGGGTCCGCGCGGTCACCGACTGGGAGTGGCACCGCTGCGGGCTGGACGGCGCCCGCCGTCGTGCCCTGCTCGCGGTGGCCGGCGTCGCCTCCCGGCTGGAGTGCGACGACCACACCGACTGCGACGACCTGCGCCGCCGGCTGCAGTCCGTCCCGGGCATCGGGGTCTGGACGGCGGCCGAGGTCGCGCAGCGCGCGATCGGGTGCCCGGACCAGGTCAGCGTCGGGGACTACCACCTGAAGAACCTCGTCGGCTGGTCGCTGGCCGGCCGGAAGACCGACGACGCCGGCATGCTCGAGCTGCTCGAGCCGTGGCGGGGCCACCGGCAGCGGGTGATCCGCCTGCTCGAGGTCGGCGGCTCCCGGCCGCCCAAGCGCGGGCCGCGGATGGCCCCGACGAACTACCGGGCGTACTGAGCCCGGAGCTCGTCGTACCGGGCGGTGCACTGCGCCATCGTCGGCAGCAGGCCTTGGTCGCGTGCCTCCGCCAAGGTCGGTGCCGCGGTGTCCTTGGGGGACAGCTCGAACTCGATGCCGGAGGGCCACGGCAGGTCCAGTGCGGGGTCCATGGGGTTGATCCCGAACTCCCGGCCGGGGGAGTAGCCGCTGGAGACCAGGTAGGTCACCGAGGTGTGGTCGGCCAGCGACACGAAGGCGTGGCCCAGGCCCTCGGACAGGTAGACGGCCTTCGGCTGCTCGCTGTCCAGCTCGACGGCGTCGACGGCCCCGAAGGTGGGGGAGTCGGCCCGGACGTCCACGACGACGTCGAGGACCTTGCCGCTGGGGCAGTAGACGTACTTCGCCTGGCCCGGTGGGACCAGCGCGAAGTGGACGCCGCGCAGGGCACCCCGGGCGGACACCGAGTGGTTGGCCTGCGCCAGGGTGAGGCCGTACCCGAGTGCCTCGCCCAGCACGTCGGCCCGGTACCACTCGGTGAACCGGCCACGGCTGTCCCCGTGCGGCACGAGGTCCAGCACGTAGGCGTCGGGCACCGCCAGCTCACGGATGTTCACGACGGGAGCAGCCCGAGCAGGTAGTCGCCGTAGCCGCTCTTGGCCAGCGGCTCGGCCGCCCGACGCAGACCGTCGTCGTCCAGCCAGCCGTTGCGCCAGGCGACCTCCTCGATGCAGCCGATCTTCAGGCCCTGCCGTTCCTCCACCACGGAGACGAACTCGGTGGCCTGGCGCAGGGAGGCGAAGGTGCCCGTGTCCAGCCAGGCCGTGCCGCGGTCCAGCGGGGTCACGGTCAACCGGCCCTCGCCCAGGTAGTGCTCGTTGACGGCGGTGATCTCCAGCTCGCCCCGCGCGCTGGGGGTGATCGCACGCGCGACGTCGACCACGTCGGAGTTGTAGAAGTACAACCCGGGGACCGCGTAGGAGCTCTTCGGTGAGGCCGGCTTCTCCTCGATGGACAGCACCCTGCCGTCGGCGTCGAACTCCACGACGCCGTACTCGGCCGGGTTGGCGACGTGGTAGGCGAAGACGTGTCCGCCGTCGGGCTCGGGCAGCCGGGCCAGTGCCGTGCCCAGGCCCGCGCCGTAGAAGATGTTGTCGCCGAGGACCAGCGCGACCGACTGGTCGGCGATGAACTCCGCGCCGATCAGGAAGGCCTGGGCGAGGCCCTCGGGCTCCGGCTGGGCGGCGTACCCGATCTGCATGCCCAGACGTGAGCCGTCGCCCAGCAGGTGCTCGAACGCAGCCCGGTCACCGTTCGTGGTGATCACCAGCACCTCGCGGATCCCGGCCATCATCAGCGTGGAGAGCGGGTAGTAGATCATCGGCTTGTCGTAGACCGGCATCAGCTGCTTGCTGACGGCCTGGGTGATCGGGAAGAGCCGGCTGCCGGTGCCCCCGGCGAGGATGATGCCGCGCATGCGGGAACCCTAGAGGCGGTCGTTACCGTCGCCGTCATGCGCGTCCTCGTCACCGGCGGTGCCGGCTTCATCGGCTCCCACTACGTCCGGACCATGCTCTCCGGGGGCTACCCCGGGTTCGAGGACGCCGAGGTAACCGTCTTCGACAAGCTCACCTACGCCGGCAACCTGGCGAACCTGGCTCCGGTGTCCGACGACCCGCGGTACCGGTTCGTGCAGGGCGACATCTGCGTCCCGGCCGACCTGGACGCGGCCCTGCCCGGTCACGACGTCGTCGTGAACTTCGCGGCCGAGTCACACGTCGACCGGTCGATCACCGGCGCGGCCGAGTTCGTGCTGACCAACGTGCTGGGCGCGCAGCAGGTCTTCGAGGCCTCGCTCCGGCACGGCGTGGGCCGGGTCGTGCACGTCTCCACCGACGAGGTCTACGGCTCGATCGACGAGGGGTCCTGGGTCGAGGACCACCTCCTCGAGCCCAACTCGCCCTACTCCGCCGCGAAGGCCGGCAGCGACCTGATCGCCCGGGCGTACGCCAAGACCTACGGGCTCGACATCTCGATCACCCGGTGCAGCAACAACTACGGGCCCTACCACTTCCCGGAGAAGGTCATCCCGCTGTTCGTCACCAACCTGCTCGACGGGCACCGGGTCCCGCTCTACGGGGTGGGCGCGAACGTCCGCGACTGGTTGTTCGTCGACGACCACTGCCGCGGCATCCAGCTGGTCGTCGAGAAGGGCGCGCCGGGGGAGTACTACAACATCGGGGGCGGCCGCGAGCTGTCCAACCGGGAGCTCACCGAGCAGCTGCTGGCCGCCACCGGTCGCGACTGGAGCTACGTCGAGGAGATCGTCGACCCCCGCGGCGGCGGGCACGACAAGCGGTATTCCGTGGACTACTCCAAGACCGGTGCACTCGGCTACGCCCCCCGGATGACCTTCGAGGACGGCCTGGCGCTCACGGTGCAGTGGTACCGGGACAACCGGGCCTGGTGGGAGCCGCTCAAGGCCGCGGCCGCCACGGCGCGCACGTGAGCACCGCCTGGCTGGTCACCGGCGCCCGCGGGCAGCTGGGCCAGGACCTGCTGGGCGTCCTGGCAGGCCGGGTCGGCGACCAGGTCACTTCCGTCGGCCGGGCAGAGGTGGACCTGACCGACGAGGCCGCCGTCCGCCGCGTGGTCCGTTCCTGGCTGGCTGCGGCGTCCGCGGACCGCGCGGTGGTCGTCAACGCGGCCGCCTACACCGCCGTCGACGCCGCCGAGGACGACGAGGACACGGCGCTGGTGGTCAACGGCCTCGCCCCCGGCTGGCTGGCCGAGGAAGCAGCGGGCCGGGCCCGGCTGGTGCACGTCTCCACCGACTACGTCTTCGCCGGGACGGCGACCACGCCGTACCCCGTGGACGCGCCGACCGACCCCCGGTCCGCCTACGGCCGGACCAAGGCGGCGGGGGAGCGGGCGGTGGCCGCGGTCGGCGGTGACCACGCGGTCGTGCGGACCGCCTGGGTCCACGGCCGGCACGGCGGCAACTTCGTGGCCACGATGGCGCGGCTGGAGCGGTCGCACGGGACCGTCCAGGTGGTGGCCGACCAGATCGGCTCCCCGACCTGGTCGGCCGACCTGGCGGCCGGGCTCGTCGCCCTGGGCGCGGTCGGTGGCCCGGTGCCGCCGGTCCTGCACTGCACCAACGACGGCCAGGTCAGCTGGCACGGGCTGGCCCGGGCGGTCTTCGAGGAGCTGGGGGCCGACCCGGACCGGGTGCTGCCCACCACCTCGGCCGAGTTCGTCCGTCCTGCCCCCCGCCCGGCCTACTCCGTGCTGGACGGCAGCGCGTGGGACGCCGCCGGGCTGCCGGCCCGGCGGGGCTGGCGCGACGCGCTGGCCGAGGCGATGCGGGAGGGCTACCGCGGCTGAGCCGGTGCCGCGCCCAGGCGCAGGCGGCCGACCAGCGAGGAGCCACCCGGGGTGCCGACCGGCTCCCACCGGGTGGCCCATCCCTCGGCGTGCAGCTGCACGAGCGCGGCGCCGACCAGCGCGCCCAGGTTGAGCGCCGTGGTCGTCGTCCATGCGTCGGTGAGGTGGACGTCGACGACGTCGGGCTCGTCGCTGCCGTAGGCGAACACGACGGGGAACTCCGGCAGGGCGGCCGAGGCCACCCGGAAGGCCCCTGCCACGGCCTCGAGAGCTCCCGGGCGGGCCGTGATACCCGAGCCGGGGGCCCGGGCCGGCACCAGGTCACGGGTGCCGTGGGCGAACAGGTCGCCGGGGCCGAGCCTGACCAGCGGCCGCGTGCCGGCGTCCTGGTCCGGGACGTCGAGGAGGAGCCCGCGGACGACGGCCACCGGCACCCCGGCGAGCTTGCCCTTGACCAGGTCGGCCGCGGCGGCCAGCTCGTCGACCAGGGCGACCTGGGTGGTCTCCAGACGGTTCCCGTGCGCGTCCACCGCACCGCGGAGGTCCACCAGCGCCGGCAGCCCGGCGCAGCCGACCGCCACGTCGGTCAGCCCGTCGCGCCAGGTGCGGCCGAAGGTGTCGCTGACCACGACGGCCACGGTGACCCCCAGCAGGGACTGCAGCGCCGCCCGCAGCCGGCGCGCCGAGTCGTCGGCGTCGGCCGGCAGCAGGACGAGGGTGTCGGCAGCGACGTTCGAGGCGTCGATCCCGGCTGCGGCCACCACCCAGCCGTGCCGGGTCTCCACGATCTTCAGCGGCCCCCGGCGGGCGACCACCCGCACGGTCTCGGCGTCGATCGCGCGCTGGCGCACCGCCTCGCGGTCCTCGCCCGGGGTGACCCGGACCAGGTTGCCCTCCACCTTGCTGACGACCTTGGAGGTGACGACGACGACGTCGCCGTCGGCCAGCCACGGGGCAGCCGCGGCGATCGAGCCGGCCAGGTCGTCGCCGGGGGCGAACTCGGGGAGACCGGGGACCGCGTGGATCGAGAGGGGACCTTCAGGCACGTGCGGCATTCAACGCCGCCTCCGCCATCGCCTGCGTGGTGGCGGGGTCGGTCATCAGCAGCGGTACCCGCCGGACGTCGACGCCCGGGACGTCGGCGGCGTCGGTCTCGTGCACCAGCCAGGAGTCGAGCAGCCCGCCCGCGGAGCGTGCGCCGTAGTGCCGCCCGACGCCCTCGGCGCTCACCTCGACCCCGATCGCGGGTAGGCACCGGTCGGCCATCCCGCGGACCGGTGCGCCGCCGACGACGGGTGACACCCCCACGACCCGCGCCGGCGACGCCAGGAGCGCCTCCCGCAGCCCGGGGACGCCGAGCACGGTGCCGACCGAGACCACCGGGTTCGACGGCGCCAGGAGCACGGCGTCGGCCGAGGCGAACGCCTCGCCGACCCCGGGTGCCGGTCGCGCGTCCTCGACACCCACCTGGACGAAGGCGCTGGGGTCCAGCGCGGCGCGGTGCCGGATCCACCACTCCTGGAAGTGGATGGCCTGCGGCCGCCCGGTGTCGGGATCGGTGACCACCACGTGGGTCTCGACCCGCTGGTCGCTCATCGGCAGGAGGGTGACCCCGGGCTGCCAGCGCTCGGCGAGGGCCAGGGTGACCTCGGACAGCGGGTAACCGGCATCGAGCATCCGGGTGCGGACGAGGTGGGTGGCGAGGTCGCGGTCGCCGAGCCCGAACCAGGTCGGTTCGGCCCCGTAGGCAGCCAGTTCGTCCTTGACGACCCAGCTCTCGCCCCGTCGACCCCAGCCGCGCTCGGGGTCGATCCCGTCACCGAGCGTATACATCACGGAATCCAGGTCCGGGCAGATCCGCAACCCGTGCAGCGTGACGTCGTCGCCGGTGTTCACGACGGCCGTGATGTCGGCCCTGGGAGCCGCGGAGCGCACCCCGGTCAGGAAACGGGCCCCGCCGATGCCGCCGGCTACGACCACGATCCTCATGCACACCATGGTGCCTGATGGCAAGAGACGTTCTCGAGGTCGGTTCCGTGTCGGAATGATCTGGACCAACTACCGGCACTCCGTCGGCAGATGTTGTGCACCGGTGCGGCGTGTCACCGGCCTTCGTGACCCCCTCGAGACCCTGCGTGACACCTGTGACCTCTGGGGCTCGGCGTTACAGGAGTCCGACTTGACCCACCCCCAATGACACGCGTGTAATTCCCTCGATGTCACCGAGTGCGGCACGTCGGGAGTGGCCCGATGATCACGCACTGTGACGAAGGCGAGAGGGGACGCATCGTCATGGCAGAGGTGTCTTGGTTGAGCGACTACAAGCAGCAGACCGAGCCGGCCTACGGGTCCGGCTACGGGACCGGCACGACCGGGTTCGCCGTGGCGAACTGGTCGGCCGGTCTGGAGGAGGACGACCAGGGCTGGCAGGAGCGCGCCCTGTGCGCCGAGACCGACCCCGAGGCGTTCTTCCCGGAGAAGGGCGGCTCGACCCGCGAGGCGAAGAAGATCTGCACCGGGTGCGACGTCAAGATGGAGTGCCTGGAGTACGCCCTGGGCAACGACGAGCGCTTCGGCATCTGGGGTGGCCTCTCCGAGCGCGAGCGTCGTCGGCTCCGTCGCCGCGCGGTCTGAACCCCGCCGCCGGCGGGCCGGGGTGAGTACGCGACGCTGAGGTCGTGTTCACCCGGGTCGTCGAGGGGCGGGCGAGGGTGGTGCGGGAGATCCGCGCCGCTGGTCCGCTCCTGTCCGAACTCGCAGTACCCACCACCGCCCGAGGGCCCTGGCTGGCCGCCGCACTGCACGCGGCGCCGCCCCCCGCCCGTCGTGCCCGGCACCGGGCGGTGGTGGTGGAAGCCCACCGGCACGGTCGTCCGGCGGGGCTGGCGCTGCTGACGTCGCGCAGCCAGCTCCGGCGTGGGCGCCTGGTCACCGTGGTCCGGCTGCTCGGCGACGACGGGGTGCCCGGTCCGCCGGGCTCGGCCCCGCGCCGACTGCCCGCCGCCGACCCCGAGGTCGCCGGTCTCCTCGCCGAGGGCATCAGCGACCTGCTCGCCGGGGTGCGCGGACGGTGGCAGCTGGACCTGAGCGGTCTGCCGCTGGGTGACCCGGTCCTGGCCGCGCTCGGTGCCCGCCTGGGCACGGGTGCCGTCTTCCGTAGCTCCCGCAGCCGATCCCTCGTGGACACCCTCGGGACCGGGGCCCTGCGGTCCACCGACCCCGCCCTGCTCGAGGACCGGCTCCCGGTCTTCCTGGACCACCGACCGGCCGGTGCCCGGCGGGCCGATCTCCGGGCCCTGGCGCGGGTGCACGCCGCCGCGGGTCAGCTCGAGCACGCCGTCGTCCCGGCGGGCGGGGTGCTCACCGCCGGGCTGCTGACGCTGCTCGACGGTCCGGTGCGGCGACCGTGGTGGGGCTTCGGCCCCGACGGCGGGTCGGACGACGCCCCCGGGCAACCCTGGGTGTCCCTCACCGCCTCGGGGCAGGGGCGCTAGCCGACGAGTTCGCCGGGCGGGACGACGGTGGCCGCACCGCTGCCGAGCCGGAGGGTGCCGGTCGGTCCGCCGGTGGCGTCCTCGACCTGAACCTCGAGGGGGTAGCTGCGGCCGGTGTAGACCGGCGCCGAGCCGTTCGGCCGGGTGTAGGTCGCGAAGGTCCCGCTCAGCTGCAACCCGTCGGAGGTGCGGGTCACCTGCAGGTCCGGGGAGCCGAGGTCCGCGAACTCGGCCAGCACCCGTCGGCAGTCGGCCGCCGCCGGGTCGGCCGGTGCCTGGTCGCCCAGGCAGTTCCACACAGCCAGGTCGAGGTGCGCGACCGACCGGGTGCCGTCGGAGCTGACGGTCAGCTGCGGGTAGGCCACCGTCACCCCGACCGCCTGCGGCTCCAGGACCACCCCGGTCGACGTCAGCGAGCCGGTGAACCCGTCGTCCCCGGCGGGGAGGTCCAGGTCGGCGAGGTCCCCGGCGGCGGCCGCCGTGAGGGGCGCGGACGGGGACGACGTCGAGGGGGCCGACGAGGTGCGCGGTGCGGCCGACGTCGTCGCCGCCGGCCCCGCCGGGGGCTCGGCACCGTGCCGGTCGGTGACCGTGCCGACCACCACGACCGCCGTCACCACCGCGACGACCGCGACCCCGGCCGCGACGACCCCGCGGCGGCGGCCCCGACCGGTCGTCGCCGACCGGTCGTCGGCCGCCCCGGGTTCCGGTGCCGGTGCTGGCGCGGGAGCCGGGGGCGTCGGCGAGCCGGGCGGTGCGTCGTAGAAGCCCGGGAGGTCGTCGACGACGCGTTCCGCAGCCGTGGGCGCCACGGCCGGGGCCGGGGTGGTGGCCGGGGTGGTCGTGCTCCGCCGTCGTGACCTGCGCATCGATCGTCCCCCGTCGCTCACCGGGCCCAGCATGTCAGCCGGTGGGGTCGATCTCCTCCGGGTCCCGGCCCAGCAGCACCGCCACCTGGTCCACCACCACGTCCCGCACCAGGTCGGCCAGGTCCACGGAGTCGTGCGCCCGGATCTCCAGCGGACGCCGGTAGACGACGATCCGGGGCGGGTGCTCGACACCGCCCTCGCGCCGCCCGGGCATCACCCGGGCCAGCGGGACGCTGCCGTCGTCCAGGACGTCGGCGTCCAGGACGACCTCGTCGGGGCTGCTGTGGTCGACCCACGGCACGTCCTCGACCGCGAACTCCACCCCGGCCAGCTCGCGCTCCCAGCGACGCTCGATCTCCTCGACCGCGTCCAGGACCAGGTCGTCGAACTGCTCGGCACGGCTGCGGGACAGCGGGACGCCGGGTGGCACCAGCCGACCGCGCAGGCCACGGCCGTGCCGGTCGCGGCGGCGGGCAGGGGAGCGGTCCATGGCGGGGCGAGCCTACGACGGCCCGGTCGACCGCCGTTCTCGTGCTCGCGCCGGAGTGCCTGCTGACGAAGTGCCGTCGGCGCGGTTATGGTGCGAGCCGTGAGGATCCGGTGGTGAGGCAGTCGCGACGCTGCTCGCGCAGTGGGTGCGCGCAGCCGGCGGCGGCCACCCTGACCTACGTCTACGCAGAGTCCACGGCGGTCGTCGGCCCGTTGGCCACGTACTCTGAGCCGCACAGCTACGACCTGTGCGAGTTCCACGCCGAGCGGCTGACCGTCCCGCGCGGGTGGGAGGTCGTCCGGCACGAGGTGGACACCGACGACGCCGGCCCGACCGGGGACGACCTGCTGGCCCTGGCCGACGCCGTCCGCGAGGCGGCCCGGCCCGAGCCCGAGCGCGACCCTGCCGACGACGGGTCCGGGACCCGGCGCGGGCACCTCCGGGTGCTGCCGAACCTCCCGTGACCGGCGCCGCTGTCGTACCCGCTCGATAGGGTCTGCGGGCGTCCTCGACCGGGGACCAGCCCAGCGCTCTCGAGGTGGACCCGTGCCTGACCTGTCGTCGCTGATCAAGGCCTACGACGTGCGCGGCGTGGTCCCCGACCAGTGGGACGAGGACGTCGCCCGGGCGATCGGGGCGGCCTTCGCGGAGTTCGTGCACGCCGAGACCGGGGCCACCGCGGTCGTCACCGCCCACGACATGCGCGAGACGTCGGTGCCGCTGTCCCGGGCCTTCGCCGAGGGCGTGCTCGCCCGTGGCCTGGACGTCGTGGAGGCGGGCCTGGGGTCCACCGACATGCTCTACTTCGCAGCCGGCAGCCTGGACCTCCCCGGGGCGATGTTCACCGCCAGCCACAACCCGGCGCAGTACAACGGGATCAAGATGTGCCGGGCGGGCGCGGCGCCGATCGGCCAGGACTCCGGTCTCGCGCAGATCCGCACCTGGTCCGAGCAGCAGCTCGACGGCGTGGCCGTGTTCGACCGGGTGGTCAGCGCGCCCGGCACCGTCAGCAGCCGGGACGTGCTCGGCGAGTACTCCGACTACCTCCGCGGTCTGGTCGACCTCTCCGGGAGCCGGCCGCTGAAGGTCGTCGTCGACGCCGGCAACGGCATGGGTGGGCACACCGTGCCGGTCGTGCTGTCCGGTCTGCCGCTGGAGATCGTGCCGATGTACTTCGAGCTCGACGGCTCGTTCCCCAACCACGAGGCCAACCCGCTGGACCCGGCCAACCTGGTCGACCTGCAGGCCGCGGTGCCCGAGCACGGTGCCGACATCGGGCTGGCCTTCGACGGCGACGCCGACCGGGTGTTCGTCGTCGACGAGCGCGGCGAGCCCGTGAGCCCGTCGGCGGTCACCGCCCTGGTCGCCGTCCGCGAGCTGGCCCGGGGGGTGGGGACCACGATCATCCACAACCTCATCACCTCCTCGGCGGTGCCCGAGATCATCCGCGAGCACGGCGGCGAGCCGGTGCGCACC
Source organism: Klenkia terrae (assembly GCF_037083865.1). NCBI lineage: Bacteria > Bacillati > Actinomycetota > Actinomycetes > Geodermatophilales > Geodermatophilaceae > Klenkia > Klenkia terrae. Next base: position 27,354 of record NZ_JBAPLV010000005.1, read on the forward strand.
CGGGTCGGGCACAGCTTCATCAAGGCGGAGATGGCCCGCACCGACGCCGTCTTCGGCGGCGAGCACTCCGCCCACTACTACTTCCGGGACTTCTGGCGGGCCGACACCGGGATGCTGGCCGCGATGCACGTGCTGGCCGCGCTCGGCGAGCAGTCCCGCCCGCTGTCGGAGCTGACCGCCGCCTACAGCCGGTACTCCGCGTCCGGCGAGATCAACTCGACCGTCGAGGACGCAGCCGGGCGGGTGGCCGCGGTGCGGGAGGCCTACGGAGCCGACGAGCGGGTCACCTTCGACGAGCTCGACGGCCTGACGGTGACGCTGCCCGACGGTGCCTGGTTCAACCTCCGGGCCAGCAACACCGAGCCGCTGCTGCGGCTGAACGTCGAGGCCCCCGACGAGGCCCGCATGACCGAGATCCGCGACGACGTCCTGGAGATGGTGCGCTCATGACCACGACCCACCCCGACACGCTGGGCATCGACCCGGCCCTGCTGGCGATCCTCGCCTGCCCGGACACCCACCACAGCCCGCTGACGCTCGACGTCGAGGCCGCCGAGTTGCTCTGCAGCACCTGTGACCGGGCCTTCCCGGTGCGCGACGGCATCCCGGTGCTGCTCCTCGACGAGGCCCGGCACCGCACGCCGTGACCTCGCCCGAGCTGGCCGAGGAGGTCCTGGACGACCCGGAGCTGCTGCGTGCCCGCGACCCCCGCGGCCTGCTCCCGGCCGTCGCCGGGGCGGGGGCGCAGGTCCGCGAGACCGCCGCGCTGACCGCCGAGGCCGGGCTCGGTCGGGTCACCGATGCCGGCCGCCCGCGCGGCCTGGTCGTCGTGGCCCGCCGGGAGGGTGCCGTGGCGGCGTCCGTGCTGCGGGCCCTGCTCGGTCCGGGCAGCCCGGTGACCGTCGACGTGGTGCCCGGCCCGCAGCTGCCGGTCTGGATGGGTGCCTCGGACGTCGTCGTGATCGCCACCCGCACCGGTGCCGGGCACTACGCCCTCGCCCCGGCCTACGAGGCGGCCCGCCGGGGCGTGGCCGTCGTCGGCATCGGCGCCGAGGGCGCTCCGCTGCACGCCGCCTGCGCGAGCGCCCGGGCGCCCTACGTCCCGCTGCCGCCGTCCCGGGTGCAGCACACCACGCTCTGGTCGCTGCTGACCCCGATGCTCCGGCTGGCGACCGACCTCGGGCTGCTGTCCGCCGAGGCCGCCGACACCGATGCCGTGGCCGACGCCCTCGACGCGGTGGCGGCCGACTGCGGGCCCGTCGTCCCGACGTATGCCAACCCGGCGAAGCTGCTGGCCCTCGAGCTGCTCGACGCCCTCCCGGTCATCGCCGCCGAGGGACCGCTGGCCGCAGCGGCCGCCGGCCGGGTGGCCGACCAGCTGGCCACGCTGGCCGGGTTGCCGGCGACGGCCTTCCGACTGCCCGATCAGCGGGTGGCGGCCTGCGCGGTGCTCGGTGGCCCCCTCGCCCCTGCCGGGGCCGACGACTTCTTCCGGGACCGCACCGACGACGAAGGCCGCCGGCTGCGGCTGATCACCGTCCGCGATCCCGAGGCCGGCGGCCCGGACGGCCCGGCCGAGCGGGAACCGCGGTCGGCGTCGGAGGCGCTGCACCAGGTGCTGCGCACCGCGACCGAGCGCAACGTGCCCGTCAGCGGGCTCGCCGAGCAGGGGGACGCCGACGGCGTACCCCGACTTGCCCGGGTCGCCCGTCAGGTCGCGGCCGCCGACTTCGCCGCGGTGTACCTCGCGTTGGCCCTGGACGCCGAGCGGGCCCGCTGAGCCGGGGGGACACTCCTCCCGTGACGCAACAGGCCGAGGCCAGCACCGAGAACGCCGACGGCGGCCACGGCGGCAGCGCCCGGGCGATCGTCGCCGCCCTGCTGGCGAACCTGGGCATCGCGATCGCCAAGTTCGTCGCCTTCCTGGTGACCGGTGCGTCCTCGATGCTCGCCGAGGCCATCCACTCGGTGGCCGACTCGGGCAACCAGGTGCTGCTGCTGATCTGCGGCCGCACCTCGAAGCGCCGGCCGACCGCGCAGCACCCGTTCGGCTTCGGTCGCGACCGCTTCGTCTACGGGTTCCTGGTGGCGGTGGTGCTGTTCAGCGTCGGCGGTGTCTTCGCCGTCTACGAGGGCGTGCACAAGATCCTGGCGCCGGAGGAGCTGACCAGCCCGGTGTGGGCGTTCGGCGTCCTGGGCGTGGCGATCGTTCTGGAGTCCTTCTCGCTGCGGACGGCGGTCAGGGAGACCAACGCGGTGCGGCCGGCGGGGGAGAGCTACTGGGCCTTCATCCGCAACGCCCGGGCCCCCGAGCTGCCCGTCGTCCTGCTCGAGGACACCGCCGCGCTCACCGGCCTGGTCCTGGCGATGCTGGGCGTGGGGCTGACCACCGCCACCGGCGACGGGGTCTACGACGGGTTGGGGACGGTGGCCATCGGCGTCCTCCTCATCGCGGTCGCCTCGGTGCTGGCCGTGGAGACCAAGAGCCTGCTGCTGGGCGAGGCCGCCACCGAAGCCGTGCAGCGCGACATCCGGACCGCGCTCGAGGGCGGCGAGCACGTCGAGTCGGTGATCCACCTGCGCACCCAGCACCTCGCGCCGGAGGAGCTGCTGGTCGCCGCCAAGATCGCGGTTCGGCACGACGACACCGCCGAGGCCGTCGCCCGGGCCATCGACGAGGCGGAGGCGAGGATCCGGGCCGCCGTCCCGATCGCCACGGTCATCTACCTCGAGCCCGACATCCGCCGGGCCGGACAGCCCAGTGCGGGTGAGCGGTCCTCAAGTTCTGCCCCGGGGTCGTCGACGTCGGAGGGGTGACCCTCGCCCCGGTAGCCTCGCGCACGATGTGGCAGCTGACGAACACCATCAGGCACTACCCGTGGGGAAGTCGCACCGTCATCCCGGAGCTGCTGGGTGAGGCGTCCCCGGCCACCGAGCCCTTCGCCGAGCTGTGGATGGGTGCCCACCCCGACGCCCCGAGCCGGCTGTCGGACGGGCGGGGCCTGGACGCGGCCATCGCGGCCGAACCCGACCGGCTCCTGGGGCCGGTGGTCCGGCAGCGGTTCGGTGACCGGCTGCCCTTCCTCATGAAGGTGCTGGCCGCGGAGTCGCCGCTGTCGCTGCAGGCGCACCCCACCACGGCGCAGGCCGAGGTCGGGTTCGCCGCCGAGGAGGCCGCGGGGATCCCGAAGGACGACCCGACCCGGACGTTCAAGGATCCGCACCACAAGCCCGAGATCCTGCTCGCGATGACCCCGGTCGAGGCGCTCTGCGGCTTCCGCCCGGTCGAGGAGTCGCTGCACTGCCTGGCCAAGCTCCAGCTGCCCGAGCTCAAGCCGACCATCGCGGCCCTCGCGCGCGGCGGGCTGCAGGTCGCCGTGCCGCAGCTCCTGGCGCTGTCGGCGCGGCGGCGGCAGTCCCTGGTGACCGCGGTCGCGGCCAAGGCCGCCACCTTCGTGGCCGCGCACGACCCCGAGTTCATCAACACCTACCGCTGGGCGGCCAGCCTGGCGCAGACCTACCCCGGCGACATCGGGGTGGTCATCTCGCTGCTGTGCAACCACCTCAAGCTGGCGCCGGGCGAGGCGGTCTTCCTGCCCGCGGGAAACCTGCACGCCTACCTGTGCGGGGCGGGCATCGAGGTGATGGCCAGCTCGGACAACGTGCTGCGGGGCGGGCTGACGGCCAAGCACGTCGACCTCGCCGCACTGGTCGAGGTGCTCGACTTCGGCGACGGCCGGGTGCCGGTCCTGCACCCGGTGCTCGGGCCCGGCGGCCTGCGCTACCCGGTCCCGGTCGAGGACTTCGAGCTCACCCGGTGCGAGCTCGGCGACTACGCCGGCAGCCTGCGCACCGCCGGTCCCCAGGTCCTGCTGTGCACCGAGGGCACCGCCGTGCTGACCACCGACGACGGGGAGCTGGTGCTCCAGCGCGGGCAGTCGGCCTTCGTGCCGGCGGGGGCGCCCCTGGAGGCCCAGGGGCCGGCGATCCTGTACCGCGCCACCACCGGTCTGCGCGCGGTGTGAACCAGGTACCGGGGGTGGTCCGAACCCCCGGTACGCGAGACGCCAGGGCGCCGAACCGGTAGCCTGGGCAACGGCACGAGCCCCGCCGAAGCCTCGGCATGCTCGCTCACGAACAGATCCGACGCAGCCGCAGCCCCTCTGGCGCGGCCGGGACACTCTGGAGCGACATGACCGCCTCAATAGGCGCACGCGTACTGACCGCCGACGACTTCAAGGTCGCCGACCTCTCCCTCGCCGGCTTCGGCCGCAAGGAGATCTCCCTCGCCGAGCACGAGATGCCGGGCCTGATGGCCCTGCGCGCCGAGTTCGGCGACGACAAGCCCCTCACCGGCGCCCGCATCGCCGGCTCGCTGCACATGACCGTGCAGACCGCCGTCCTCATCGAGACCCTCACCGCGCTGGGCGCCGACGTCCGCTGGGTCTCCTGCAACATCTTCTCCACCCAGGACCACGCCGCCGCGGCCATCGCCGTGGGCCCCGAGGGCACCGTCGACGCCCCGTCCGGCACCCCCGTGTTCGCCTGGAAGGGCGAGTCGCTGGAGGAGTACTGGTGGTGCACCCAGCGCCTGTTCGAGTTCCGTGACGAGGCCGGCACCGTCGTCGGCCCGAACATGATCCTGGACGACGGCGGTGACGCCACCATGCTGGTCCACCTCGGCACCCGGTTCGCCGCCGACGGCGCGGTGCCCGACACCACCGAGTCCGACAGCGAGGAGTTCTCCGTCGTCCTGCAGGTGCTGCGCGACACCATCGCCGCCGACGAGCAGTACTGGACCCGCATCGGCCAGGCCATCAAGGGCGTCACCGAGGAGACCACCACCGGCGTCCTGCGGCTCTACGAGCTCGCCCGCGACGGCCGCCTGCTCTTCCCGGCGATCAACGTCAACGACTCGGTCACCAAGAGCAAGTTCGACAACCTCTACGGCTGCCGCCACTCGCTCATCGACGGCATCAACCGCGCCACCGACGTCATGATCGGCGGAAAGGTCGCCGTCGTCTGCGGCTTCGGCGACGTCGGCAAGGGCAGCGCCGAGGCCCTCCGCGGCCAGGGTGCCCGGGTCATCGTCACCGAGATCGACCCGATCTGCGCCCTGCAGGCAGCCATGGAGGGCTACCAGGTCACCACGCTGGACGACGTGATCGGCACCGCCGACATCATCATCACGACGACCGGCAACAAGGACATCATCTCCGCCGAGCAGCTGGCCGCCACCAAGCACCAGGCGATCATCGGCAACATCGGGCACTTCGACAACGAGATCGACATGGCCGGTCTGGCCAAGATCCCCGGCGTCGTGAAGACCACCATCAAGCCGCAGGTCGACGAGTGGCGGTTCGCCGACGGCCACACGATCATCGTGCTGTCGGAGGGCCGGCTGCTGAACCTGGGCAACGCCACCGGGCACCCCAGCTTCGTGATGAGCAACTCCTTCACCAACCAGGTGCTCGCCCAGATCGAGCTGTGGGGCAACCGCGCGGCCTACGAGGGCAAGACCCCCGGCGTCACCGTGCTCCCCAAGCACCTCGACGAGAAGGTCGCCCGCCTCCACCTCGACGCCCTCGGCGTCAAGCTCACCGAGCTGTCCAAGGTGCAGGCCGACTACCTCGGCGTCGCGGTCGAGGGCCCGTACAAGAGCGACCACTACCGCTACTGAGAGGACCTGCTCGCCCCCCGCACCACGCTCCGCGCGGCACGGGACCCGGCGAGCAGGCCGTTCCAGCACGTCACCGCCGCACCCCGGCCGGGGGAGATCCCGGACCGGGGTGCGGCCCGTTCTGCACCGGCTCGCGCACAATGGGGGCGTGCCGTCCCCTGCTTCGCTGCCCGGTCCCACCCGCGGTCGGGTGCTCGTCGTCGACGACGACGCCGCGCTCGCCGAGATGCTCGGCATCGTGCTGCGGCGGGAGGGCTACGAACCGGCCTTCGTCTCCGACGGGGCACGGGCGGTGGCGACCTTCCAGCAGGTCCGCCCCGACCTCGTGCTGCTGGACCTGATGCTCCCCGGGCGCAACGGCCTGCAGATCTGCGCCGACATCCGGACCCAGTCCAGCGTCCCGATCATCATGCTCACCGCCAAGGGCGACACGATCGACGTCGTCCAGGGGCTCGAGGCCGGCGCCGACGACTACGTCACCAAGCCGTTCAAGCCCGTCGAGCTCGTCGCCCGGGTGCGCTCGCAGCTGCGGCGCGGGGAGACCGGGCAGGCCGAGACGCTCACCATCGGCGACGTGGCCATCGACGTCCCCGCCCACCAGGTCAGCCGGGGCGGCGAGCCCATCGCGCTGACCCCGCTGGAGTTCGACCTTCTGGTGGCCCTGGCCCGCAAGCCCCGCCAGGTCTTCACCCGCGAGCTGCTGCTCGAGCAGGTGTGGGGCTACCGGCACGCCGCGGACACCCGGCTGGTCAACGTGCACGTGCAGCGCCTGCGCGCCAAGGTCGAGCGCGACCCGGAGCGGCCGGAGGTCGTCCTGACCGTGCGCGGGGTGGGCTACAAGGCCGGCCCCGCATGACCCGTCGGTGACGGTCGCGACCCGCCTGCGCGGATGGGCCTCGACCGGCTGGCACGCCTGGCGGTCCTCGCTCCAGCTCCGCATCGGGGCCATCACGATGCTGGTGGCCGGCGTCGTCGTCGTGGTGGTCAGCATCGTGCTGTTCCAGCAGATCAGCACCCAGCTGCTCACCGTCAAGCGCAACGCCGCGATCGACCAGGCGCAGGCCGGCGTCGCCTACGCCCAGTCGCAGGTGGCCGGCATCGTGACCGGTGACGCGGCCAGCGTGCGGTCCACGCTGGCCCGCACCGTCCGGGAGCTGCAGAGCCGCAACGGGTCGGCCGGCAACTTCGACACCGTGCTGGTCTACCGGACCGGGGACACCGCGCGTCCCGCCCAGAGCCGGCAGAGCCTGTACCCGGACCTGCCCGCCGAGCTGGTGGCCGCCGTGGACGCCGGCACCCAGGTCTGGCAGTACGGCCTGGTGGACGACGGGTCCTCCCGCCGGGTGCCCACGCTGCTCATCGGTGCCCCCGTGCCCGTCGAGGGCCCCAGCGGGGAGCAGGTCGACCTCTACTACGCGTTCCCGCTGGACCAGGAGCAGGAGACGCTCTCGCTGGTGCGCAGCACCGTGGCCATCAGCGGGATCGCGCTGACCCTCTTCGTGGTGGGCATCGGCGTCCTGGTGACCAGGCTCGTCGTCGACCCCGTCCGGCGGGCGGCCAGCAGCGCCCAGCGCTTGGCGGCGGGTCAGCTGGAGGAGCGGCTGGTGGTCAACGGCGAGGACGACCTGGCCCGGCTGGCCAGCAGCTTCAACGCCATGGCCGACAGCCTGCAGAAGCAGATCACCCAGCTGGAGGGCCTGTCCCAGCTGCAGCAACGGTTCACCTCCGACGTGTCGCACGAGCTGCGCACGCCGCTGACCACGGTGCAGATGGCCGCGGAGGTGCTGCACGAGTCCCGGGCGGACTTCGACCCGCACGTGGCCCGGTCGGCCGAGCTGCTCTACGCCGAGGTCAACCGGTTCGAGCTCATGCTGTCGGACCTGCTGGAGATCAGCCGCTACGACGCCGGGGCCGCCGAGCTCGAGGCCGAGCCCACCGCGCTGGGCCCCCTGCTGGAGCGGGTGGTCGAGGACATGACCTCCCTCGCCGACCGGCTGGACTGCCGGCTGGAGCTGCGCGTGCCCGACCGCCCGGTCATCGCCGAGATCGACGCGCGCCGGGTGCAGCGGGTGCTGCGGAACCTGGTCGGCAACGCCGTCGAGCACGGCACCGGACGCCCGGTCGAGCTCACCCTGGCCGCCAACCGGACGGCGGCCGCGATCACCGTCCGCGACCACGGCATCGGCCTGGACTCCGAGGAGGCCCAGCACGTGTTCGACCGGTTCTGGCGGGCCGACCCCGCCCGGGTGCGCACCGTCGGCGGCTCCGGACTGGGGCTGTCGATCAGCCTGGAGGACGCCCGCCTGCACGGCGGCTGGCTGCAGGTGTGGGGCCAGCCCGACCAGGGCGCCCAGTTCCGGCTGACCCTGCCGCTGGTCGCGGGGACCGACCTCACCGGGTCCCCGCTGCCGCTGCGCCCCGTCGTCGTCCGCCGCCGCCCGCGGAGCCCGCGGTGAGGGCCCGCCCGGCGTTCGTCGCGCTGGCCGTCGTCCTGGCCGGGTGCGGCACGGTGCCCACCAGCTCGTCGCCGGTGGAGATCACCCAGGTCGCCGACCCGCCGGAGGACGTCGGCATCGAGGCGCTGCCCCCGGTCCCCGGGGCCAGCCGCGAGGAGATCGTCCGCGGCTTCGTCGACGCCATGGCCAGCACCACTCGCAACCACCCGGTCGCCCGCCAGTATCTCACCGGCGAGGCCGCGGACAGCTGGAGCGACACCGGCGCCATCACCGTGATCAGCTCCGACTACGCCCCGGTCGCCGGGGACGACGACACCGTCGCCGTCACCGCCGGTCTGGTCGGCGGCGTCGACGCGCAGGGTGCCTTCACCACCGGCAGCGGGCAGACCTACGACCAGGGCTTCACCCTCGTCCAGGAGGACGGCGAGTGGCGGATCGCCGACCCCCGGGACGGGCTGGTGCTCCTGGAGCCGGACTTCGCCCGCACCTACGACGAGGTCAACGCCTACTTCCTGGACCCCACCGGCACCCGGGTCGTCCCCGACCCCCGGTTCCTGGTGTCGGGGGAGTCCCAGGCCACCGCACTGGTGGACCGGCTGCTGACCGGCCCCTCCGCCGTCCTGTCGGCCGGGGTCGCCAACCCGCTGACCGGCGCCGAGCTGCGCAGCAACGTGCGGATCGCCCAGCAGGTCGCCACCGTGGACCTGACCGGCCTGCCCGCCGACAACGCCGATGCGCTCAACGTGCTGTGCGCCCAGCTCGTCTGGTCGCTGGACCAGCTCGACGACGTCCGCGCGGTCCGGGTCCGGGTCGACGGCGCCCCCGTGGACGTCACCGGCGTCCCCGACGTGCAGACCGTCGACGACTGGGCGTCCTTCGACCCCGACGCCGTCCCCGCGGTCTCGGTCGGGCACTACGTCGCCGACGGCGCCCTGCGCACCGTCACCGCCGGTGAGGCCGCGCCCGGGCCCGCCGGCACCGGGCAGTACGCGCTCAGCGCCGCCGCGGTGACCGCCGACGCCCGCACCAACGCCCTGGGCACCACCGTCGGGGTGTCCGTCGCCGGCGGCACGGCCACCCTCCTGGTGGGGCCGTACGGGGGTGCGCTGGCCCCGGTCCTCCCGGCCGGGTCCTTCACCGACCCGACGACCGCGGCCACCCGCGCCGAGGTGTGGACCGTCCGCGACGGCAGCGAGGTGATCCGGGTGCCGGCGACCGGCACGCCGCAGACGGTCAGCGCCCCGACCCTGCCCGAGCAGGGCGCCGCCCGGGTCTTCCAGCTCTCGCCCGACGGGGTCCGGGCCGCCGTCGTCGTCGACGGGCCCGACGGCGGCGAGCTGCTGGTGGGCACCGTGGTGCGCAGCGACGACCAGGTCGCCGTCCGCGACCTGCGGTCGGTGGCCCCCGAGCTGTCCCAGGTGGTCGACGTCGCCTGGCGGGCGGCCTCGGAGCTGGTCGTCCTGGCCGGCGCCCAGGACGAGGACGGGACGGCGCCCTACTCGGTCGGGGTGGACGGCTGGGACCTGACGACGCTGAGCCGCTCCGGGCTCCCGGCCCAGCCCACCGCGGTGGCCGCCGCGCCCAGCCGCACCCCCCTGGTGGTCGCCGGCGGCACGCTGTGGCAGCTCGTGTCGGGCACCTGGTCGACCCTGGTGCGCGGCCAGGAGCCGCTGGGCGGCGGCGCCCCCTTCTACCCCCTCTGAGCCCGCGACGGGCCTCGTCGTCCACAGCGCGGGGTCCCGTGCACAGGGGGGCGCGGTGGCCCGGCCGCGGGCCGGCCCGGGTGCAGGCTCGGTCGGTGCTGCCCCGGGTGCTCGAACCGCTGGTCGACCTCGTCCTGCCCCGGGTGTGCGCCGGCTGCGGGCACCCGGGCTGCCTGATGTGCCCCCGCTGCGCCGCCCTGCTGGCCCGGCCCCGGCTGGCCACCCCGCGCCGGCACCCCGACGGGTTCCCGCCGACGGTGGCCGCCGCGGCCTACGCCGGGCCGGTCCGCCCGGTGGTGAACGCGTTCAAGGAGCACGGGCGCACCGAGCTTGCCGCACCGCTGGGGGCCGCACTCGCGCTGGCCGTGGTGGTGGTCCGCGCGGGTGCCGGCAGCGCCGGGCCGGTGCTGCTGGTGCCGCTGCCGAGCAGCCGGGCCGCAGTGCGCGAGCGCGGCCGGGACCACGTCGCCGAGCTGACCCGGGCCGCCGTGCGCGAGCTGCGCCGGGCCGGCGTGCCGGTGACCGCGGCACGGCTGCTGGGCCGCCGCGGCCGGGTCCGCGACTCGGCCGGGTTGGACGCCCGGCAGCGGCGGGCCAACCTGGCCGGCACCTTCGTGCTGCGCGAACCGGTCCGGCGGGGGAGCGGCCTGCTGGTGGTGGTCGACGACGTGGTCAGCAGCGGGGCGTCGGTCACCGAGGCCGCCGCCGTGCTGATCCCCGCGGCGCGCCGGCACGACACGCCGGTCGTCGCCGCGGTCGTCGCGGCCACCCCCCGCGGCCGCCCGGTCCCCGTCGTCGGGCCCGGACCTGGGGTGTTCACGGTGCGTGAGCGGTGAACCGGCGGGCAACCCGGTCTGCCCACTGTCGGACCGGCCGGACCGGGGCTAGCGTCGGGTCGATCACACCCGAGTTCGGGAGGTCACATGGAGATCGTCGTCCGAGGTCGCAACGTCGAGGTGCCCGAGCACTTCCGGCAGCACGTCGAGGACAAGGTCGGCCAGCTCGAGCGCTTCGACGCCAAGATCGAGCGCCTCGACGTGGAGCTGCTCCACGAGAAGAACCCACGCCAGTCCGCGAACTGCCAGCGCGTGGAGATCACCCTGCGGGGCAAGGGCCCCGTCGTCCGGGCCGAGGCCTGCGCCGCGGACTTCCAGTCCGCGCTGGACGCCGCCGTGGCCAAGCTGGAGAACCGGCTGCGCCGCGCCGCCGACCGGCGCCGGGTGCACCACGGCCGGCGGACCCCGGCCAGCGTCCGGGTCGACTCCTCGGCCGCCCAGGTCGACGCCGCCAGCGCGCTGGCCCTGGACGCCGCCCTCGCCGAGGGCGAGCACCGCACCGATCTCCCGGAGCACCTGCCCGGCCAGGTCGTCCGCGAGAAGCAGCACCCGGCCACCCCGATGACCGTCGACCAGGCGCTGCACGAGATGGAGCTCGTCGGCCACGACTTCTTCCTCTTCGCCTGCGCCGAGACCGGCCAGCCGACGGTGGTGTACCGCCGGCACGCCTACGACTACGGCCTCATCCGGCTCGCCGGTCAGCCCGTCGTCGACGTGGCCCGCACCGCCGAGCGCGAACCCGCGTCGGTCTGACCGACCGCCCGGACGGCCCGTCCTGCTCCCGCGGGGCGGGCCGTCGGTGCGTCTACACGTTGCCGAGGACGCGGTCCACCGCGATCTCCAGCACGACCCGGGCCGGGTTGACCCGCGGCTGGCGGTAGCGGGCGGCGTAGCGCTGCACGGCGTCGGCGACGGAGTCCGGGTCGTCGCGCAGGGTCGCGGTGCCCTCCAGCGTCGTCCAGCGCCGGCCGTCGACCTGGCAGACCGCCACCCGGGCGGTGCCGGCCCCGGCGCGCACGTGCCCGGCCTTCACCGACGTGCCCGAGGTGATCACCCGGGCCGTGCGGGCATCGACGTCGAACGTGACGCCGACCGGGACCACGTGGGGGCTGCCGTCGGCGCGCAGCGTCGTCAGCGTCGCCAGGTGCCGCTCGGTGAAGAACGCGCGCAGGTCCTCGGACAACTCGTCTCGGGTCACCGGCGCAGCGTACGGGCGCCCGGAGGTCGCTGCTCTGACCTGCGCAAGTGCCGGTGGCGGGGGACGATCACCGGGTGGAACTCCAGGGTGCGCGGGTGTGGGTGGTCGGGGCGACCGGGGTGCTGGGCGGTGCGCTGGCCCGGGGGCTGGTCGACGCCGGGGCCCGGGTGGCGGTGGCCGGGCGCGATCCCGACCGGCTGGCCGCGCTGGCCGCCGACCTGGGCGGGGTCCCGGCGCAGGGGCTGGACGTCGTCGACGTCGAGTCCGGCCGGGCAGCTGCCCGGGAGGCCGCGCAGGCCCTCGGGGGCCTGGACGCCGTGGTGGTGGCCAGCGGGGTGGTCGCGTTCGGCCCGGCCGCGGACGCCGACGACGCCGTCGTGGAGGAGGTGTTCGCGGTGAACACCCTCGGTCCGATGAGCCTGGTGCGCTCGGCCCTCCCGCTGCTGGCCGACGGCGGCGCCGTCGTCCTGCTGTCCGCGGTGGTCGCCGACGCGCCCACCCTGCACATGGCCGAGTACTCGGCGTCCAAGGCGGCGCTGTCGTCCTGGGCCTCGGTGCTGCGCCGGGAGCTGCGCCCCCGCCGGTTGGCGGTGCTCGACGTCAAGCCGCCGCACGTGGAGACCGGGCTGGTCGACCGGGCGCTGGCCGGGTCACCGCCGAAGCTGCCGGCCGGCCTCGACCGGCATGCCGTCGTCGACGCGGTGCTCGCGGGCATGCGCACCGGTGCCAAGGAGGTCGTGCTGGACCCGAGGGCCGGGGCGCTCGTCCTGCGCTGAGGCGGCGCACAGGCCGCGCCGGTCCAGGTCGGGGGCCGGGGCACGGTGGCGGGACCGCACTACATTGGTCGCGTGGTGTTCTCCAAGATCCTGCGCGCGGGCGAAGGCAAGCTCGTCCGGCGGCTGTCCAAGATCGCCGACGCGGTCGAGTCCCTCGAACCCGACGTCGTCGACCTGACCGACGCCGAGCTGCGGGCCAAGACCGACGAGTTCAAGACCCGCTACGCCGACGGCGAGTCGCTGGACTCCATGCTCCCGGAGGCGTTCGCCGTCGTCCGCGAGGGCGCCGGGCGCACGCTGGGCCAGCGGCACTACCGCGTGCAGCTGATGGGCGGGGCCGCGCTGCACCTGGGCAACATCGCCGAGATGCGCACCGGTGAGGGCAAGACCCTGACCGGCGTCCTGCCGGCCTACCTCAACGCGCTGACCGGCGACGGCGTGCACGTGGTCACCACCAACGACTACCTGGCCAAGCGCGACGCCGAGTGGATGGGCCGGGTGCACCGCTTCCTGGGGCTGTCGGTGGGCACCATCCTGTCCGGGGAGAAGCCGGCCCAGCGCCGCGAGCAGTACGCCCACGACATCACCCACGGCACGAACAACGAGTTCGGCTTCGACTACCTGCGCGACAACATGGCCTGGTCGCAGGCCGACCTGGTGCAGCGCGGCCACCACTTCGCCATCGTCGACGAGGTCGACTCCATCCTCATCGACGAGGCCCGCACCCCGCTGATCATCAGCGGTCCGGCCGAGCAGTCGGCCAAGTGGTACGGCGAGTTCGCCCGGATCGCCCCGCTGCTCAAGCGCGACCGGCACTACGAGGTCGAGGAGTCCAAGCGGACCGTCGCGATCACCGAGGAGGGCGTCGAGTTCGTCGAGGACCAGCTCGGCATCGACAACCTCTACGAGGCGGTCAACACCCCGCTCATCGGCTACCTCAACAACGCGTTGAAGGCCAAGGAGCTCTTCCACAAGGACCACGAGTACATCGTCACCAACGGCGAGGTGCTCATCGTCGACGAGTTCACCGGCCGCGTGCTCGCCGGGCGCCGCTACAACGAGGGCATGCACCAGGCCATCGAGGCCAAGGAGAAGGTGGCGATCAAGGACGAGAACCAGACCCTCGCCACCATCACGCTGCAGAACTACTTCCGGCTCTACGAGAAGCTGTCGGGGATGACCGGCACCGCCCAGACCGAGGCGGCCGAGCTCAACCAGACCTACAAGGTCGGCGTCGTGCCGATCCCGACCAACCGGCCGATGGTCCGCGAGGACCGCTCCGACGTCATCTACAAGACGGAGAAGGCCAAGTTCGAGGCCGTCGTCGACGACATCGCCGAGCGGGTCGAGGCCGGGCAGCCGGTGCTGGTCGGCACGGCCAGCGTCGAGAAGTCCGAGATGGTCTCCAAGGTGCTGCTCCAGCGCGGCATCCCGCACGAGGTGCTCAACGCCAAGAACCACGCCCGGGAGGCCGCGATCGTGGCCCAGGCGGGGCGGCTCTCGGCGGTCACCGTGGCCACCAACATGGCCGGCCGCGGCACCGACATCCAGCTCGGCGGCAACCCCGAGGTCATCGCCGACGACGCGCTGCGCGCCCGGGGTCTCAACCCCACCGACACCCCGGAGGAGTACGAGGCCGCCTGGGACGACGAGCTGGCCGACGCCAAGGCCCAGGTCGCCAAGGAGCACGAGGAGGTCGTCGACGCCGGCGGTCTCTACGTCCTGGGCACCGAGCGGCACGAGAGCCGCCGCATCGACAACCAGCTGCGCGGTCGCGCAGGCCGCCAGGGCGACCCGGGGGAGTCCCGGTTCTACCTGTCGCTGGGCGATGACCTGATGCGCCGGTTCAACGGACCCATGCTCGAGTCGATGATGACCACGCTGCGGGTCCCCGAGGACCAGCCGATCGAGTCCAAGATGGTCAGCCGGGCGATCCGGTCGGCGCAGACCCAGGTCGAGCAGCAGAACTTCGAAACGCGCAAGGACGTCCTCAAGTACGACGAGGTCCTCAACCGCCAGCGCACCGTCATCTACGACGAGCGCCGCAAGGTCCTGGACGGCGAGGACCTGCACGAGCAGGTCGAGTCGATGCTGGACGACGTCGTGGGCGCCTACGTCGACGGCGCCACCGAGGCCGGGTACGCCGAGGACTGGGACCTGGACCAGCTGTGGACCGGGCTCAAGGCGCTCTACCCGGTCGGCCTCACCCAGCAGGAGCTGCTCGACGACCACGCCGAGGGTGACCAGTCCGCGCTCACCGCCGACGTGCTCAAGCGCGAGCTGCTCGCCGATGTCCAGGCGCAGTACGAGGTGCGCGAGGAGACCCTGGGCAGCGACGTCACCCGGGAGCTCGAGCGCCGGGTGCTGCTGAGCGTGCTGGACCGCAAGTGGCGCGAGCACCTCTACGAGATGGACTACCTGCGGGCCGGCATCCACCTGCGCGCGATGGCCAACCGCGACCCGGTCGTGGAGTACCAGCGCGAGGGCTACGACATGTTCAACGCGATGCTCGACGGCATCAAGGAGGAGTCGGTCGGCTTCCTGTTCAACCTGGAGGTCAAGACGAAGGAGCAGCAGGAGGCCGAGGCCAAGGCCAAGCAGGACACCGCCGAGGCCGAGGCGCTGGCCCGGGCGCAGTCGGGCAACGACAAGGTGCTGGCCCGCGCCGCGGCCGCCCGCGCCGCCGAGCTCATGAAGCCCGCCCCGGTCGAGGACGCACCGCCCGCGGCCCCGGCGAGCGCGGCCGCCCCGGCGGCCTCCGCGCGCAGGTCGTCCACCGCCGCTGCGGCCCCGGCGGCCCCGGCGGCCCCGGCGTCGTCGACCTCGACCGGCACCGGCCCCGAGCTGGCGGTGAAGGGGCTGGACCGCCCGCAGTCCACGGACGAGCTGAGCTACTCGGCCCCCGGCCTGGACGGCGAGGCCGAGACCCGGCGCTCCGGCGGCGGCAAGGGCGCGGCGGCCAAGTCGGCAACGGTCACCGGCACCAAGGCGCCGGCCCGCAACGCCCCGTGCCCGTGCGGCTCGGGCAAGAAGTACAAGCAGTGCCACGGGGTCACCGGGGCCTGAGGGAGCGGCCCCCTCGCAGGCGCGAGGGGGCCCGTCAGCCGATCTGCAGGGCGGTGCACCGCCAGCGGCCGTCGAGCGCCTCCAGGCGGGCGGCCACGGCGTGCGCCCGGCCGTTGCGCCGGGCCACCGCGCACACCTCGGCGACGCCCTCGACGGGTTCGGCGACGCGCACCGCACCCACGAGCAGCGGCCCGGTGCCCTCGACGCACCAGGCCGGGCGACGCCCACGGCTGACCGCGGTGAACACCGGCAGCGTGTAGGCCGCCTGCAGCTGGGCGAACGGGCGCCGCCCGCTGAACGCCTCCAGGGTCATCGTCACCAGGCGGTGCGCGACCGGCGCGGGGTCGGGCAGCGCCCGGCGACGCACCGGGCCGGCACCCGGCGGCCCCGGTCGCGGCCCCGGGCGCTGGACGGGGCGGGGCGCGGGCACCCCCGGCCGGACCAGCCGGACGACCGGCTCGGGGTCCAGGGCCGGCCCCGGGGTGGGGACCAGCCACAGGCGGACCTGCTCCTGGCGGGACGGGGTAGGCAGCGGCGTGCTCATGGTCGGGACTCCTGGGGTGCGCTGAGGGTGGTGGCCGGTGTCAGGGGAGGGGCGGGGCGCGCAGGACCTGCCCGGGGAGCAGCAGGTCGGGGTCGGGACCGACGACGTCGGCGTTGGTCTGCCACCACGCCTGCACCGCGTCCTGGACCTGGTCGTCGGTGGCCGGTCCGCGGGTCGCGAGCCACGCCGCGGCGATGTCCCAGAGGCAGTCCCCGCGCACCACGACGTGCTCGTCGGCGGTCACCGGGGCCGGCCAGTCGGGGACCGGCGGCGCCGCAGCAGGACCGACGTCGGACCAGGCGGCCGTCGCCGGGCCCGTGCTCGAGGCGGTGCTCCCCACGGTGCTCGAGAGGGTGCTCGACACGGTGCTCGAGACGGCGGTGGTGCTGGGGGTCGGGCCGGGGGAGCCGAGGGCGACGCCCGGGGCGGCGACCAACGAGACGCCGACGGCCAGGGCGGCCGCGCGGCGCAACCCGGCGGGCAGCACGACGGTCAGCAGCGCACCGGCCAGTCGTCCGCCGAGTCCGGGGGCGGCGCTGGCTGCGGTGAGCAGCAGCCCGAGCGACCCCCAGCACCAGCACGCGGCGGCGAGCGCCCAGGCCAGCAGGGTGACCAGGGCGTCGGGTCCCTGGGTGTCGACCAGCCGCTGGGGGTCGGTGGTCGCCGCGGCCACCGTGCCCGGGTCGGGGGCCGCGGCCCACAGGAGGACGCCGACGACGGCCATCACCACCGTCGTGGTCGCCCACCGCCGCATCGTCATCGCGCCACCTCGTCCATGAAGCGCATCGAACACGACCGAACGCAGCAAACGCAACCAAACGCACGGATCTGTGGACGGCTACTGTGTCGCGGCATGCGCTGGGAGCAGCTGTTCGCCGAGCTCGACGCCGCCTTCGAGGCCGAGGAGGCGGCCGAGGAGAACGCGGTCGCCGGGTCCCGGGCCCGGGCCGAGACCGGTGCGGTCCGCTGGGTCGACCGGGTGCGCGCCGCCGTCGGCCACCCGGTCCGGGTGGTCTGCCGCGGCGCCGGTGCGGTCGAGGGCCGGCTGCGCGACGTCGGCGTCGACTGGCTGCTGCTGACCGACGACCAGGGCCGCGACCTGCTGGTGTCGACCGGTGCCGTGCGGGTCGTGACCGGGCCGGGGGGCGCGACCGCACCCGGCCGGGAGGAGGGACCGGTCGCCCGGTCGTGGGATCTGCGGCGGGCCGTCCGCGGACTGGCCCGGGACCGGGCGCCTGTGCGGTGCCTGCTCGACGACGGCACGGTGCTGACCGGGACGGTCGACCGGGTGGGCGCGGACTTCCTGGAGCTGGCCGAGCACCACCTGGACCAGCCCCGGCGCCGGGGAGCGGTCCGGTCGGTGCAGCTCGTGGTGCTGGAGGCCCTGGCCGTGGTGGTGTCGGTGGTGCCCGGGTCGGACTGACGGTGGTCGGTCCGGGGTCGTTCAGTCGGCGGCGGTCGTGCCCTCCGGGGCGGCCACCGCGTCGACCGGCGGCGGGGTCGTGCCCCGCGCCTCGGCGTACTTCTGCTGGATGAAGCGCTCGAGCTCGTCGCGCTCGACCCGCCACTGCCCGCGGCCGCCGATCTGGATGGCGATGAGCTCCTTGCGGCGGACGAGCGCGTAGGCCTGGGACCACGAGACGTTGAGCGTCTCGGCGACGTCGTCGAGGGTCAGGAAGCGGGGCGTGGCCATCGGGTGCGGTCGTCTCCCTCCAGAGATGGACGACAGTCTGGCACCTGCCGGGTGACCCGGTCGGGTGGATCCACAGGCCCCACGTCCACAACCAGTGCACGTATCCGCTCCTGTAGGTCATCATCGGCACCTGGTCGTGCCCGAACGGGTGCGAGCACGACGAACGGAGCTCGATGAGCGGGAGCACGCCGACGGCGGTCGCGGACGACCGCACCGCCGTCCCGGCCGGCCCGGTGCCGCGCCGGGTCCGCCCGCCCCGTTGGCTGGACCTCCGCCTGGTGCTCGGCGTCCTGCTGGTGCTGGGCTCGGTGCTCATCGGCGCCCGGGTGGTCACCGCGGCCGACGCGACCGTCCCGGTCTGGTCCGCCGCCGGCGACCTGGCCGCGGGCACCGTGCTGCAGGCCGACGACCTGGTCGCCGTCCCCGTACGGCTGGACGACGTCGCCGGCGGCTACCTCTCGACGTCGACCGACCCGGCGGGGCAGGTGCTGGGCCGTGCCGTGCTGGCCGGCGAGCTCGTGCCGCGGTCGGCGCTGGACCCCGCGTCGGAGCAGGTGCAGCTGGCCCTGCCGGTGCAGGCCGGGTACGCCCCGCCCGCGCTGGCCCGGGGCCAGGTGGTCGACGTCTACGCCGTCGCCGACCCCGCCGCCGGGGCCACCGACGTGTCCGGTGAGGTGTCCCTGGTCCTCGGCGGGGCGACGGTGCAGGCGGTCTCCGGCCGCGGCGAGGGCGTGCTGTCGACCAGCACCACGACCATCCAGGTCGTGGTGGGCCTGGCCGCCGACCAGGTGCCCGACGTGCTCGGTGCGGTGGGCGGCCGGGCGCTGGTGGTCGTCGTCCGGGACAGCGCGGACGGCGCCGGCTCGTCGGCCACGGTGCCGACCACCGTGCCGGCCACGGCGCCGTCGACCTCGGCGGGGCCGACCGGCTGATGGCGCTGCAGGTCTTCACCGCCGTCACCGGCGCGGCCTGGGAGTCCGAGCTGGTCGGCGCGCTGGACCGCGCCGACCACGGGGTGACCGTCGTCCGCCGGTGCGTGGACGTCGCCGACCTGCTGGCGGCGGCCAGCACCGGCACCGGTCAGGCCGTGCTGCTGTCGGCCGAGCTGCGCCGGCTCGACGGGGACACGGTCTCCCGGCTGCTGGCCGCCGGCGTCGCCGTCGTGGGCCTGGTCGAACCGGGGGACGACGCGTCCGCCGACCGGCTGCGCCAGCTCGGCGTGGCCCGGGTGCTCCCGGCCGACACCGACGCGGCCCGGATCGCCGCCGCCCTGCGCGAGGCGGTCGCCGGCCCGTCCGCCGGTGCCGGGCAGGTCGGTCACGACATCGCCGACACCCGGGCCGCGCTGCCCGCCCTGGGCGTGCCCGACGACCCTGCGGGGCGCCCGGCCGGCCGGGGCCGGGTGGTGGCCGTGTGGGGGCCGACCGGCGCGCCCGGCCGCACCACGGTGGCCGTCGGGCTGGCCGACGAGGCGGCCCGTCTGGGCGTCTCGACGCTGCTGGTCGACGCCGACGTCTACGGCGGCGTGGTCGCCCAGGCGCTGGGCCTGCTCGACGAGTCGCCCGGCATCTCCGCCGCCGCGCGGCAGGCGACCGCCGGGACCCTGGACGTCGCCCGGCTGGCCCGGCTGGCCTGGGCGGTGACCCCGCAGCTGCGGGTGCTGACCGGGCTGGCCCGCGCCGACCGCTGGCCCGAGCTGCGCCCGCAGGCCGTCGGCACCGTGCTCGACCAGGCCCGCCGGCTGTCCGCGCTGACCGTTGTGGACTGCGCCTTCTGCGTGGAGGAGGACGAGGAGCTGTCCTTCGACACCGCCGCGCCGCGGCGCAACGGGGTGACCACGACGGTGCTCGAGCAGGCCGACACGGTGCTGTGCGTCAGCGGGGCGGACCCGGTGGCCCTGCAGCGGACCATCCGCGCGCTGGGCCAGCAGCGCGACGTGCTGCCCGCGGTGCGGCCCGGCGTGGTGGTGAACCAGGTCCGCCGCGGCCCGGTGCCCGGGGACCCCCGGCGGGAGATCGGCGACGCGCTGACCCGGTTCACCGGTGCGCCGGTGGTCGGGTTCCTGCCCGCCGACCGCCGGGCCACCGACGCGGCACTGGCCGCCGGCCGGACGCTGGGCGAGGTCGCGGAGCGCTCGGCGCTGCGCACCGGCCTGCGCGACCTGGCCGCCGAGCTGACCGGCGTGCCGGTGCCCGGACGCAGCCGTCGCCGCCGGTGACCGGTGTGCGTAGGTTGGGCCCCCCGACGGAGGGAGCACCGTGGTCGACCGGCTGACCTCGCTGGATGCGTCGTTCCTGTACCTCGAGGACGCCGACACCCCGATGCACGTGGCCGGGTTCCTGGTGCTGGAGTCCCCGCGGGGCGGCCTGGACCACGAGGACCTCGTCGACCTGGTGAGCTCCCGGCTGGTCCTGGTGCCGCGGTTCCGGCAGAAGGTGGTCGAGGTGCCTGGCCACCTGGCCAACCCGGCCTGGATCGACGACCCCGACTTCGACGTGACCTACCACGTGCGCCGCTCCGCGCTGCCCCGCCCGGGCACGGAGGAGCAGCTGCTGGACCTGGTGGCCCGGCTGACCGCGCGGCCGCTGGACCACTCCCGGCCGCTGTGGGAGATGTACCTGGTCGAGGGCCTGGCCGGCGACCGGATCGCGGTGGTCACCAAGACCCACCCGGCCCTCGTCGACGGGCTGACCGCGATCGACATCGGCCAGGTCATCCTGGACGACGCCCCGGTCCCCGCCGACCGCCCGGCACCGCCGGACGAGTGGCGGCCGCGGCGCCCCCCGGGCCCGGTCGCCCTGGTGTGGGAGGCCGTCGAGGAGGCGGTGCAGCGGCCGACCGCCGTCCTGGACACCGTGCGCACGGCGACCGGTGACCTGCGGGCGACCGCCGGCCGCCTGGTCGGGACCGCCGGGTCGGTGCTGAGCGCGCTGGCCCGGACGACGGTCCGCCCCGCCCCGACCAGCCCGCTGAACGGGTCGATCGGCCGGCAGCGGCGGGTGGCCGTGGCCCGCGCCGACCTGGACGAGCTCAAGGCCGTGCGCCGGGCGCTGGGCGGCACGGTCAACGACGTCCTGCTGGCCACCGTCACCGGGGCGCTGCGGGAGTGGCTGCTGTCCCGCGGAGAGCCGGTCGTCGGGTCGACCTCCATCCGGGCCCTGGTCCCGGTGTCCGTGCGCCCCGACGACGCCGACGAGGACGCCGAGGGCACCGTGGTGTCCTCGCTGCTGCTGGACCTGCCGGTCGGTGAGCCCAACCCCCGGGTCCGCGTGGCGCGGATCGGCTACGCGATGCGCGGCGCCGCCCAGGGCGGGCAGTCGGTCGGGGCCGACGCGCTCGTCGCGCTGTCGGGGTTCGCACCGCCGACCCTGCACGCGCTGGGTGCGCGCGCGGCCAGCGGGCTGTCCCGCCGGTTGTTCAACCTGGTGGTCACCAACGTGCCCGGTCCGCAGGTCCCGCTGTACGCCGCCGGCGCCCGGATGCTCGAGGTCTTCCCGGTGGTGCCGCTGGCCCGGGGGCAGGGGCTGGCGATCGGGTTGACCAGCTACGACGGCACGGTCTACTTCGGCCTCAACGCCGACCGGGACTCCGTCAGCGACGTCGACGTGCTCGCCGACCTCATCGAGCAGGAGGTCGCCGACCTGGTCGAGACCACCCGGGAGGGGTGACCGCCGCCCGGCCGGCGCGCCGGGTGGGCGACACTGGTGGGATGCGCGTGTACCTGCCGGCGACGACCACCGTCCTGCGCCGCCTCCTGGACGACGGCCGGCTGACCGGCCCGCTGACGGTGTTCGCGGTGACCCCCGAGCTCCGGGAGTTCTACGAGCTCAGCGACTCCGACGAGGAGGAGCTGGAGTACGCCGCGCTGCTGGCCGCGGCCCGGGCGAGCCTGCGCCTGGTCGACGTCGACCCGACCGCGGCCCGCCGCCGGGTCGTGCTGGCCGCGGACCTCCCCGACGGGGCGGTCACGCCGCTCGGCGACCCGGACACCGACCGCGGGGCCGCGCGGGCCACGACCGACCTGGCCATGACCGACGTGGCCAGCGCGCACATCGACGTCGCCGAGGCCGAGGCCGACGTGGCCAAGGCGGTGTCGGTCGTGCTGGAGGCCGACCTGGGCAGCGAGGACGCCCAGTTCGTGGTCGACCAGGCTGAGGGCCACGAGCTCGCCTGGTACGCCACGCAGGAGATCGGCCCGGCGCTCGACCTGCTCTGACGAAGGACCCCGTCGCCCCCCGGCACACGCTCCGCGCGCACCGGGTCCCTGCGACGGGGCCGTTCCAGCACCTCACCGGCGGGAGACCTGCACCCGGGTCGGCGCGCCGGCGGTGACCAGCCAGCCCGAGCCCGGCCGCGACGGCAGGGCGGCCCGCGGCAGCCGCAGGGACAGCAGCTCGGCGTCCCCGCGGTCCGGTCGCAGCAGCAGCGCCGTCCTGGTCCGGCGCAGGGCAGGTGCCGGACCGCGGAAGCCGGTGAGGTCGGCCGGCGCCGCGGCCGCGACCAGCACCGTCGGCCCGCCCGGTGCGGCCAGGCCGGCCAGGGCGTCCAGCATCGGGTCGGGCAGCCGCCCCAGGTCGTCGGCCAGCACGACGGCGAGCTCGCCGGTCACGGCGGCCACCCAGTCCTGCAGCGCCCGCACCCCACCCGGGTCGACCACGAGGGCCCCGGCCGGCACCGGGCTCCCGGCCGGACCGCGGGGACCGGTCACCAGCGCCACCGGCGTGCCGGCGGCGACCAGCCGGGCGGCCAGCGCGCGCAGCGTGCAGCTGCGCCCGCTGCCCGGGGGACCGGCGACCAGCAGCCCGCCGCTGCGCACCAGGTCGAGCAGCACCGGGGCGCCGTCGTCCCCGCCCGGGCCCAGGACGACGACCCCCGTGGGCAGCGCACCGACCGCCGGTGCCGGCGGGTCCGGGGCGAGCTCGACCACCTCGATCCGGCCCGGCAGCACGCGGGCCGGTCCCGGGACCGCGGGCCGGTGGAGCTCACCGGGCAGGGCCAGCTGGACCTCCTGCGCATCGTCGCCGAGCAGCGCCCGGCCCGGCGGCCGATGGCCGGGGACGGCCCGGGCCGGCACCCCGGCGACCGCGTAGTCGGCAAGGTCGACCAGCGGGAGCACCAGCCGGTGCGTCGCCGCACCGGCCAGCCGACTGCCGGGCAGCACCCGGTCGGCGGTGAGCACCGCGGTCAGCCCCACCGCGGCCCCCTCGCGCAGCAGACGGAGCAGCGCCGCACTCCCGGAGCCCGGTGCCAGCTCCTCCAGCGCCGTCCAGACCGAGTCGACGCCGTCGACGAGCAGCAGCAGGGCGGGCGCGGTGCCCGGGGCGGCGCGGCGCCGGTCGACCTCTTGCTGCAGCCGGGTGACCAGCCGCTGCAGCCGGTGGTCGTCCCCCCGCTCGAGGTGCGTGCCGGTGTGCCGCCCGCCCCGGACCGCACCGGCCAGGGCGCCGCCGGCGTGGTCGACCGCGTGCACGTGCAGCGCGTCGGGGTCCAGCCGGTCCTCCGCGGCGGCCAGCAGCGTCGCCAGCGCGGTGCTGCGCCCGCTGCCGGGCCCACCGACCACCAGCCAGCACCCCCCGGCCGCGAGGTCCACCAGCAGCGGCTCCTGCGCCTGCACCTCGGGCCGGTCGACCAGGCCCCACACGAGCACACCGGGCGGGCGCGACGGGTCGGCCCCCGGTGCGCCGGGCGGGACCCGGTCGGGCAGGGCGGGCAGCCAGGGCCGGGGCGGGGCGGGCAGCCCCTCGGTCGCCGCGCGGGTGCGCAGCCGGGCCACCTGCTCGACGAGGTCGGTCCGCTCCGCCGGGTCGGTGGCCGGCTCGTGCACCGGCTCGACCGGCCACCGCCACGGGCGGACCGTGACCGCCGGCGCGCCGTCCGGTGGCCCGGACCCGCCCACCCGGGCGACCTGCAGGGCGACCGGGTGGTCGCCGCCCACCCGGAGCAGTGCACGGCCGGGCCGGTCGACGGGGAGCCAGGCGGCGTCGGGCACCCCCAGCACGTCCCGGGACCCGGCCTCGTCGGTGGTCCGCAGGCACAGGCGGACCGAGCAGTTGGCCCGGATCTCGGGCCCGACGCTGCCGGCGGGGCGCTGGGTGGCCAGCACCAGGTGCACGCCGAGCGAGCGGCCGCGCTGCGCGATGGCGACCAACCCCGGCACGAAACCGGGCAGCTCGTCGCCGAGGGTGGCGAACTCGTCCACCACGATCACCAGCCGCGGCGCCAGCACCTGCGGACCGAGCTCGGCGAGGTCGCGGGCGCCGTGGTCGGCCAGCAGCCGCTCCCGGCGGGTCAGCTCGGCCCCGAGGGAGCGCAGTGCCCGGGCGGTCGACGCACCGTCCAGGTCGGTCAGCACGCCGACCGTGTGCGGCAGGTCCGTGGCCTCGGCGAACGCCGCGCCGCCCTTGTAGTCCACGAGCAGGAAGCTGCACAGGTCCGGCGGGTGCGCCGACGCGAGACCGAGGACGAGCGTCCGCAGCAGCTCGGACTTGCCGGCACCGGTCGTCCCGGCCACCACCGCGTGCGGACCCGCGGCGCACAGGTCCAGGGCGACCGGCCCGGCCGCGCCGGTGCCCAGCAGGCAGGTGAGGTGGGTCCGGCTGCGCGACCACCGCGGCGGGGTGTCCCGCACCAGGTCCCGCCAGCGGACCTGCGCGGGCAGGCCGCCCGCGGCCCGGGGGACCGCCAGCGGCGCGAGGTCCCGGGCGAGCCGGTCGGCGACTCCGGGGTCGACGAGGTCCAGGTCCAGCGGCTGGTCGGGCTTCCCGGGGCGGCGCAGCCGGGCACGGCCGTCGGTGTCACCGGCGACCTCGACCACCGCCGTCCGGTCGTCCCGGGCCGGGCCGCCGGCCCCGGCCAGCACGACCCCCGCGCGCGGCAGCGGCCCGGTCCGCGCGTCGTCGGCGGGTGCCCCGTCGACGACGAGGAGGTGCACGGGGCCGACCGGGACGGCGTCGCCGGGTGCAGCGGTGCCGACGGCCACGTGCGGCAGCCACCGCGTCCAGCGCCAGTCCGGCAGGCGCCCGGGCGCGGCGAGCACGGTGATCGCCACCGCATCGGGCGGGTGCAGCACAGCGACCTGGCTGACCAACGACCGCAGCACGCCCAGCACGGCGGGGCGGGGGCCGCGCAGGTCGAGCCCGACCGCGCGCAGGTCCACCGTCACCGGGACCCGGTCGGCGGGCTCCGGCGCGTCGGGCGCCTCGGCGGTGCGTCGGACCACGGCGGTCACGCCGGGCCCGGTGCCCAGCCGCACGACCAGCAGGTCGGGGTCGGCACGACCACGGGTCCACAGGGGCACCGATCGCCGGGTGGCCGCCGCGACCAGCGCCGCGGGGTCCGGTGCCCGCAGGTCCCGCCGGGCGAGCTCGTCGGCGACGGCCCGGTCGGTGCGGGCGTCGACCTCGGCGACGGCGACGGCGTGGTCGACGGTCCGTCGCCGGTGGCCGCGCCGTCCCGACCAGCGGTCCGAGCCCCAGGTGCCCAGCGCCACGAGCGGACCGAGCAGGGCGAGCAGGAGGAACTGCGGGGCCGACAGCACCCAGGCCATCGCGGCCCCGCCCGCCGCCGGCAGGACGATCGCCGGCCAGGCCGGGGACCGGTGCGCCGGTGCCGGCGGTGCACCGGGGACGTCGACCACCACCGGCGCGACCGCGGGGTGCCCCGGGCCGTCGGCCGACCGGACCCGCTGCCGGCCCCCGGGTCCGGGCCCGGCGCCGACCGGGGCGGCGTGCGGTGCGACCAGGCGCAGCGCGGTGGCCCCGATCCGCAGCACCGCCCCCAGCGGCCAGCCGACCGGGTCGGGCCCGATCTCGCAACCGCCCCCGCCGGCGGCGGTGCGGTCGAGCCGGCTGCCGTTGGCCGACCCCAGGTCGCGCACGACGACGCCGGACCCGGTGACGGTCACCTCGACGTGCGCCCGGGACACCTGGCCGTCGGGGACGGCCAGACGGGCCGCCGGCGGGTGCCCGGGTCCCCGGCCCCGCCCGACCACCAGGACGCCGCGGGTCAGCGGGTGGGTGCGGCCGGCCCCGGGTCCGCCGCACACGTGCAGCTCGAGGGCGCCGCCGGGGCCCGGTCCGCGGGGCCCGGGGCGGTCGACCCCCAACCGGGCCCCGTGGCGCAGCGCAGGGTCGGTCAGCGGGGTGTCCGGCGTCAGCGACCGGGACCCCGCCCAGAGCCCCTCGGCGGGCAGGCCGGCCGCGGCCAGCGCCGGGTGCACCTGCGCCAGGACGGCGTCCTCGGGTGCGGACACCTCGACGTCGACCTCACCGCCGGCGATGTGCAGCGTCCACCGGCGGGGGACCGGGCCGGACCGGGGCGGGGGGCTGTCGAGCACCCGGGCAGGGTGCCCCGCCCGGCGGCGCCCCGGACGCCACGGCGGCGATCTGTGGACGACCACCCGGCCTGTGGACGACGGCGGACGCGGTGACCCACCCCGGCCCTACCGTCCCCGCTCGACCGGGAGGTGCCCGGAACACAGGAGGAACCGTGAAGGTCGACATCGCCACCCTGCAGGCCATGGCCGCCCAGTGCCAGGGGGAGGCCGCCGAGCAGACGTCCCGGCTGGGCAGCCTGTCCGCGGGCATCGACACCGGGGTCACCGACGGCTGGACCGACAGCTCGGCCGCCGTCCAGTTCCGCGGCCTGTACGAGCAGTGGCGGGCCAGCAGCACGGGGGTGAGCGAGGCGCTGTCCGGGATGGGCCGGCTGCTCACCGACGTGGCGGCCGCCTACCAGCAGCACGAGGCCGAGATGGCGGCCCGGATCGGCGCGCTGGTCTGAGCCGGTCAGGCCGGTCGGTCGCCGTCCCCGACGGGTGCGGCGACCGGCTGCCCGGTGGCCGAGCGGTCCCGGCGCAGCCGTTCCCACGGCAGGACCGACAGGATCGCGATGCAGTGCGGCAGGAAGATGATGCCGACCCCGGCGTAGACCATCACGTGGAAGCCCAGCAGGAAGACGACCAGGCCGATCCGGGCGCGGTCGCTGCGGACCAGCAGCAGCAGCGGCGACAGGAACTCGAAGGCCAGCATCAGCCACTGGGCGGCCGGCAGCAGCCAGGCCACGTCGAGGGTCCACGTCGACAGGTCGGTGCCCCGGCGCACGACCGCCCGGGTCAGCGTGGAGCCGGTCGCCCAGTCCCAGCCGCCGAACCGCATCTTGGCCCAGGCGGCCAGGAAGTAGGTCAGCATGACCGTCACCAGGATCGCCGCGGCCCCGAACCCGGCGGCCTGCGAGGAGCGCCGGTCGCGCCACCGGGCCACCCCGATGGTGGGCAGCACGGCCAGGGCGACGAGGTAGGCGATCCGGTCGTGGTCGACCTTGCCGTAGCTCATCGCGATGACCATCCACTCCGCGTACAGCGCGAAGACGGTCCAGCCCAGCAGCCGCGGGGCCCGCCCGGTCGCCGCGGCGACCGCGGCGACCACGAGGGCCCACTGCACCACGAGCACGACGGTGTGCGTGGGGGTGGGCAGGTGCAGGATCCGCCCGATCAGCAGCGGTTGGTAGTACTCGGTCGGGACGTCGGCGTGCGCGCGCACCCAGGCGGTGGTGAGGAAGACGTCGACCGGGACGAACAGGTAGGCGATCGTCCGGAACACCGCGATGCGGGCCAGCGGGACGGGCCGGAACCACCAGCGCGGGGTCAACGGCACCGCGGGTGCGGTCTCCGGGCGCGCGGGCAGTGCCCGGGTGCCGCTCACGAGGCGTCCAGCTCGTAGGACACCAGGACGTCGTCCCGGTAGGCGCCGGTCGGTTCGCCGTCGGCGAGCTCGATGTGCCGCTGCACCACCTCGACCCGCACCAGCTCCGGTCCGCCGGGGTGCCGGGACTCGTAGGAGTCGGCGAGCAGCCCGAGCAGCGACGGGTCGTCCACCAGCCGGGGGAGCTGACCCTCGAACTCGGCGCGGCGCAGCCCGACCTCGCCGCCGGACAGCCGCACCTCCTCCTCCGCCGCGGTCACCCCGACCACCCGGGTGGAGACCACCGGGGTGTCGGGGTCGGCGCGGGTGGAGTACATGCGGAAGGGGCCGAAGGGGAACTCCGAGTCGTCGCCCCACACGCTGCCGGCCAGCAGGAGGGCCAGCACGACCGCGACGGCGGCCAGCCGGGCCCGCCGCCCGGTGGCGGTCAGGGGCACGACCTCCGGTTCGGCCTGCACATCGGTCACGGTCTGGAGGGGCACCGCCCCATCGTAGGATCGCCGACGCCCCGAGGCCCTCACCTGCCAGGGGATGTCCAGGTCAACGACGACAGGAGCCCATCCGTGCAGTTCGGCCGGTACTACGAGGAGTTCGAGGTCGGGGCGGTCTACAAGCACTGGCCCGGGAAGACGGTCACCGAGTACGACGACCACCTGTTCTGCCTCATCACCATGAACCACCACCCGCTGCACCTGGATGCGCACTACGCCGGCGAGACGACCGACTTCGGCAAGAACGTGGTGGTCGGCAACTACGTCTACTCGCTGCTGCTCGGGATGAGCGTCGCCGACGTCAGCGGCAAGGCCATCGCCAACCTCGAGGTCGAGTCGCTCAAGCACGTCGCCCCGACCTTCCACGGCGACACGATCTACGGCGAGACCACGGTGCTGGACAAGACGGAGTCGCGGTCCAAGGACGACCGGGGCGTCGTCCACGTGGAGACCATCGGCTACAAGCAGGACGGCACGGTCGTGTGCATCTTCCGGCGCAAGGTGATGGTGCCCAAGCGCTCCTACGGCGACGCCCGCGGCGGCGAGCAGCCCGGCCGTCCCGAGCCCGTCCGCCGGTAGGTCAGCAGCGCGGCAGCAGGCCCCAGCCCGCCAGCGCGGTCAGCAGGCCCGGCGTGCACGGCAGCTGCTGCAGGGTCGCCAGGTCCACGAACGCGGCGGCCGCGGCGTCGTCCCCCGCCACGGGGACGGCGCCGGGGTCGACCGGGGTGCACACCAGGTCGACCACCTCGTACACCGGCGCGGTGGCCGGGACCAGCACCCGCCCGGCGACGGCGCCGGCCACCACGTGCAGCCCGGTCTCCTCCAGCACCTCCCGGACCACGGCGGTCGCGTCGTCCTCGCCGGGCTCGACCCGGCCGCCGGGCACCGACCACGCGCCCCGGTCGGGGTCGTGGGCGCGCTGCACGACCAGCAACCGCCCGGCCGCGTCGTGCAGGACCGCGCCCACGCACGCCACCAGCTCCACGCGAGCAGTGTGCGCGGTGGTCCGCCCCGGTGCGGTGGTCGTTGACAGCGGGGCCCCCGCCCGCGACGGTGGGCGCGATGAACGTCGGACCGGTGTGCCCCCGCTGCGGTGAGGACCTCGTGGCGCGTCCGGGGTCCGACGAGGCCTGGTGCCACCTGCACGGTGCGGTCACCCCGCTGCACCACACCGCCGTCCTGGGGCACGACACGCTGTCCGCGGTGTGCGCCGACGCGCGGGTCCCGGCCTGGGTGCCCGACCCGATGCCGGGCGGGTGGGCGGTCACCGGGGTGGCGTGGGGCGGCGAGCCCGGTGCCCGGGGGATCGTCGTGGACTGCGCCGGGCCGGCGCCGCTGGGCGGCCCGGCCGAGCTGGTGCTCGTGGCCGAGGAGCCGGGCACCGGGCTGGGCGCCGGCTACGCGGGCCTGCCGTGGCTGGACCCGGGGGAGCTGGTGGGCGGGCCGTCGACCGCGGCGGTGACCGCGGCCGGCCAGCGGGCCGCCCTGTGGTCGGTGCCGACCGCCGACGACCGGTCGGCCCTGGTGGGGGAGGCCTTCGGGGTCTGGCTGTGGCTGGTGACCTGGCCGGCGACGGCGGCCTGGCTGCTGGCCGAGGACCTGGTGCTCGTCGACCTGCGCGACCGGGTGCCCCCGGACCTGCCGCTGGGCCCCCCGGGGGAGCACTTCCTGCCCGGGGCCTGATCCCCCTGCGGCGTGGCGCGGTCGTGACGGGTGCGTCCTGTGTTACCCATGTGACCGCGGTCCTCCCCGGCCGCGCGGGTCCGCAGGGTCCCGTCGCTGGTCGAGAAGGAGGAGGTGTCGGGTGAACCTCAAGAAGCTGTTGAGCTTCGTGGTCATCGCGTTCGTGCTGTTCTACGTGATCTCGCAGCCCGAGCGGTCGGCCGACATCGTCCGCACCACCGGGACGGCCCTGGCCGACGCGGCCGGGCAGCTGTCGACGTTCGTCGGCTCGCTGTTCTGACCTCCGCACCGTGACGCGGCCCCGGACGCCGTCCGCGCCCCTCGGGCGGGACGCCGGTCGGTACCTGCTGCCGGGGGAGAAGGCGGTGGTCAACCAGCGTCGGCACTGGGCCGCGCTGGTCCGCCCGGGCGTCCGCGGCGTGCCGGTGCTCGTCGCCGGGCTGTGGGTGCTGGCGCTGGACCCGGACAACCGGTTCACCGTCGTGCTGGGCCTGGCGATCGCCCTCGGTGCGCTGGGCTACCTCGGTCTGGCCGTCGCCGAGTGGTGGATCCGGCACTTCCTGGTGACCAAGCGCCGGGTGCTGCTGACCTCCGGGGTGATCGTGCGCAAGGTCGCGGTGATGCCGCTGCGGCGCATCACCGACCTGACCTACCAGGAGACGCTGGTCGGGCAGCTGCTGGGCTACGGCGGGTTCCGGTTCGAGTCGGCCGGCCAGGACCAGGCGCTGTCGCAGATCACCTACCTCCCCGACGCCAAGACGATCTACGACGAGATCAGCGGGCTGCTGTTCCCCAGCGACGCCGGCCGGGGCTCCGACGACGAGGACGGCGGCGACCCGACCCGCCGACCCACCCCGCAGCGGCCGGCGCCGGCCGCGCCGGAGCGCCACAGCACCGGCCCCATCCCGGGGTTCCGCAGCGCCTACCCGCGCGGCAGGTCCACCCGCTCCCGCTGACCACCCGGTGGGGTGGGCCGCGGTGCGGCAGGCTGGACCCGATGCGCATCGACCTGCACACCCACTCCGCCGTCTCCGACGGCACCGACACCCCGGCCGAGCTGCTGACCGCCGCGGTCGCCGCCGGCCTGGACGTCGTGGCGCTGACCGACCACGACACCACCGACGGCTGGGACGTCGTCCGCGCGGCCCGGCCGACCGGGCTCAGCGTGGTGCCCGGGATGGAGCTGTCCTGCCGGTGGTTCCCGGCGGAGGGTGCGCCGATCAGCGTGCACCTGCTGGCCTACCTGTTCGACCCGCTGGCCCCCGAGCTCGCCGAGGAGCGGGCCCGGTTGCGCGCCGAGCGGTTGACCCGCGGCGAGCGGATCGTCACCGCGCTGGTCGCCGACGGCTACCGGGTGTCGTGGGCGGACATCGTCGAGCGCAGCGCCGGGGGAGTGGTGGGCCGACCGCACGTGGCCCGCGCCCTCGTCGCCGCCGGCGTCGTGGCGTCGATCGACGAGGCGTTCGCCGGCCCGCTGCACCACACCAGCCCGTACTACGTGGCCAAGGCCGACACCGACGTCCTCGACGGCATCGCGCTGGTGCGCGCCGCGGGCGGGGTGCCGGTCTTCGCGCACGGCCTGGCCCGCGCGCGCGGTCGGGTCGTCGGCGACGACGCCATGGCCGCGATGGCCGCCGCCGGCCTGCTCGGGCTGGAGGTCGACCACCCCGACCACGTCGAGGCCGACCGGGTGCACCTGCGCGGCCTGGCCGCCGACCTGGGCCTGCTGACCACCGGCTCCAGCGACTACCACGGCACGAACAAGCGCACCCCGATCGGCGCCTGCACCACCGACCCGGCGCAGTACGAGCGGCTGCTGGCCGCCGGGACCGGCAGCGCGCCCTTCGCCGACTGAGCCCTCAGGCGACCCGGACGCGGGCCGCGCGGAGGGTGGGGTTGTCCCGCACCCGGGTCGGGATGGCCAGCGTGGCCGCCCGGAAGGCCCGCAGCGACGCCGTGGTGGCCGGCTCGGTGACGGCCAGCGCGGGGAGCCCGTACATCGAGCGGGCCCAGCGCGGCAGCGTGGCCAGCCCCAGCGACGCCAACCCGGCCCAGGCCGGCCGGGCCGGGGTGAGCAGCTGCACCCACCCGGGCATCGGGGGGACGACGACGAACCGCGCGGCGTCCCGGGCCGGACCGGTGATCGCCAGCTCCGGCCGGACCCGGTCGAAGTAGGCGGCCAGCGCGGCCTCGGACCGCGGGACGTCGGCGGGGTCGCAGCCGATCAGCTCGGCGGCCACTGCCTGCTCGGCCACGTAGGCGTCGGCATCGGCGTCGGTGAGCGGGACGCCGGAACGGCGGGCCACCGACAGCAGCGAGTCGACCTCGCAGGCGTGCACCCACAGCAGCAGGTCCGGGTCGTCGACGGAGTAGGCGCGCCCGGTGGTGGGCTCGGTGTCGGACTTCCCCCGGTGCATGCCCCGCACCCGACGGACCGCGCGCAGCGCCTCCCGGCGGGTGCCGAAGGTCAGCGTCGCGACGTACTCGGCGGTCCGGGTGAGCCGGGCCCAGGGCTCGCTGGTGAACCCCTCGGAGAACCGGTGCACCCCGCCCATGGCCACCGGGTGCAGGGCCTGCAGCAGCAGGGCGCGGATGCCGCCGACGGAGAAGCTGGGGTCGGCGTGGATGCGCCAGGTGACCGACCCGGGGCCGAAGAACCCGTCCCGGTCCTCGGCGTCGGTGAAGTCGCGTGCCGAGACGCCGGTCATGCGTCGACCCCGGCCGGGACGCCGGCCCAGAAGCCGGTGAGCAGCTCGACGGTGCGGGCCGGCTGCTCGATGGCGGGGGAGTGCACCGAGCCGCCGATCACCTCGTGCCGGGCACCGAGGCGGTGGGCCATGTCCTCCTGGGCGGCCGGGCTCCACGCGTCGTCGTCGGCGCCGTGGGCGACGAGGACCGGGACGCCGGTGGCCCGCAGCTCGGCCACCCGGTCCGGCTCGCCGGTCATCGCCGCGGCCATCCCGGTCAGGCCGGCCTCGCTGTTGGCAATGAACCGACGGGCCAGGAACTCCCGGACCGGCGCGGGCACCGGCGGGGCCGACGGGTCGGTGAGCGCCAGCTCCTCCAGGGTGCGGTGCACCAGGGCCACGCCGCCGGCCTCCAGCAGCGGGGCCAGGTGCTCCAGCAGGTCCGCGCGCGGTCCGGTCAGCCCGACCGGGCCGCTGGCCAGCAGGGTCAGCGAGGCGAAGGTGCCCGGGTCGGCCAGCACCGCGGCCCGCGCGACGATCCCGCCGAAGCTGTGGCCCAGCAGGTGCAGCGGGCCCTCACCGTGCAGCTCGGTGGCCAGCACCAGCAGGTCGGCGGCGAGCTCGTCGACGGTGTAGGCGGCCGGGTCGTCGGGACCCGGGGACTCGAACTGCCCGCGCTGGTCGACGGCCACGGCTCGCCAGCCCGCGGCGGCGACGGGGTCCAGCAGGGGGGCGAAGTCCTCCTTGGACCCGGTGAAGCCGGCGACGAGCAGGACGGTGCCCCGCCGTCCCGGTCCGGTGTCCAGGGCGGCCAGCGGACCGCTGGTGCCGGTGAACCGCACCGGTCGGGCCGTCGTCGGGGTCAGCTGCCGGAGGTCACCCGGAGCGCTGTGTTCGGAACCGCCAGGGAGCATGGCACCGAGTGTCCCCCGTTCGTCAGCGGAAAGCAGCGACGAGGTCCGCGGAGGCCACCACGACGGAGGGGCCCACGACCGAGGTGCGGCCGCCGGCGGGGACCTCGTCGGTGGTCGTGGAGCGGGCGGTCTCCGTGCCGGTGGTCAGGTCCCGGGTGACGAAGGCGCCGTCCTCGGGGACGACCACCGACGTCGGGTCGCCCTTGCCGGTGCCCGTCGACGGCAGCCCGAGGGCGGGCACCGACCAGCGCACGGCGCCGGTCGCGGCGTCCAGGACGTAGGCGGTGCCGCGCAGCCACACCACGGCGGCGTCGGCCAGGCCGGCCTGCAGCGGGGCTGCGTCGTCGGCGTCCGGCCCGAGCGGGACGGTCTGCACCGTGCTGCCGTCGGCGGGGGACAGGACCTGCAGGTCGTCGCCGACGACGACGTCGACCACGCGGTCGGCGCCGACCAGCTGCGCGCTGGTCACGCCGAGGTCCCGGGTCCACAGCGGGGTGCCGGCGAAGCCGTCGAGCAGCATCGCCTGGACGTCGCCGTCGGCGCACTGCTGCAGCGCCGCGACCCCGGTGCTGCCGACGTCGGCGGCGGTGAACCGGCAGCCCTCGGGCGCCGGGGTGTGCCAGCGGATGTTGTTTCCGGTCGGGTCCACGGTGGTCAGGCCGGTCGGGCTCATGGCCAGCACGATGCGGTCGGTGCTGGCCAGCGTCGCGTCGGCCCGGAAGCCGACCGAGCGGTACCAGAGGCGGTCCCCGGTGTCGGCGCGCAGTGCGGTGAGCTCGTTGCACCGGCCGCCGGTGGAGAACAGCACGACCACCAGCCCGTCGACGGCGGTGGCGTCGCACAGCCGGGCGTTCGCGCGGGTGTAGTGCCAGGCCTCCTCGCCGGTGGCCGGGTCCAGCATGGCCACCCCGTCGTCCGAGGTCAGCAGCACCCGGCCGGACTCGACGACCCGCCGGGGTGCGGCGGGGCCGGGCTCGGCGGACCAGGTCTGCGCGACCTGCGCCGCGAGCGCCCCGCCGACCGGCACGGCCGGGTCGGCGGTGGTGCTGGAGGTGGCGGCCGCGTCGGACCCCCGCCAGGCCAGGACCGCGACGACGACCACCACCAGGGTGGCCGCCGTCCAGACCCAGACCCGTGCAGGGGGACGGCGGAGGCGGCTCACGCCGTGATCCTGCCCGACGTCAGGAGGCGGCGGGCTCGCCGCCGCCGCTGCGGCCGGCACCGCCCCGACGGCGACGACGACGCGGGCGCGGGGTGCCGTCGCCGGCAGCGGCGCCGGCCTCGGCGCCGTCGGCGGCGGCGGGCGCGGGGCCCGGGCCGTCGGTCGCGGCGGCCGCACCGGCGGCTGCCTCGCCGTTGCCCCGGGTCCGTCGACGCGGACGGCTCTTGCGGGGACCGGCGGCCGGGGTCTCCTCGGCGGGTGCCTCGCGGCCGGGGCCGGAGCTGCCGCCGCGACCACCGCGGTCACCACCCCGGTCGGTCCCGCGGTCGCCGGTGCGCTGGCGCTTGCCGGTCTCCCCGAGGTCCTCGAGGGTCTCGGCGCCCAGGCCCTCGCGGGTGCGCTGGGCGCGGGGCAGCCGGCCGGTCGCGGTCGTCGGCACGTCGAGGTCGGTGTAGACCCACGGCGAGGTGGAGTAGGTCTCCGGCGGGTCGGCGAAGTCCAGGTCCAGCGCCTTGTTGATCAGCTGCCAGCGCGGGATGTCGTCCCAGTCGACCAGGGTGACCGCGACGCCGGTGCTGCCCGCGCGACCGGTGCGGCCGATGCGGTGCACGTAGGTCTTCTCGTCCTCGGGGCACTGGTAGTTCACGACGTGGCTGACGCCGGTGACGTCGATGCCGCGGGCGGCGACGTCGGTGGCGACCAGGACGTCGACCTTGCCGGCGCGGAAGGCGCGCAGGGCCTGCTCGCGTGCGCCCTGGCCGAGGTCGCCGTGCACGGCGGCGGCGGCGAACCCGCGCTCGACGAGGTCGTCGGCCACCTTCTGCGCGGTGCGCTTGGTGCGGCAGAAGACCATGACCAGGCCGCGGTCGCGGGACTGCAGCACGCGGGACAGCAGCTCGGGCTTGTCCAGGTTGTGCGCCCGGTAGATGAACTGGGTGGTCTGCGGGACCGTGGAGCCCTCGTCGTTGCCGTGCGCCCGGATGTGCGTGGGCTGGGTCATGAACGACCGGGACAGCGTGACGATCGGGCCGGGCATCGTCGCCGAGAACAGCATCGTCTGCCGCTTGTCCGGGACCATCGCCAGGATGCGCTCGATGTCGGGCAGGAAGCCCAGGTCGAGCATCTCGTCGGCCTCGTCCAGGACGAGGACCTTGACCTTGCCCAGGATCAGGTTGCCCCGCTGGGCCAGGTCCAGCAGCCGGCCCGGCGTGCCGACGACGATCTCGACGCCCTGCTGGAGCGACTCGACCTGCGGCTCGAAGGCCCGGCCGCCGTAGATGGCCTGGACGCGGATGCCGCGCCGCGCGCCCGCGGCGGCCAGGTCGCGGGAGACCTGGACGCACAGCTCACGGGTGGGGACGACGACCAGCGCCTGCGGGACGCCGTCGCCGCCCTCGGCCGGCGGGACGACGCGCTGCAGCATCGGGACGCCGAAGCCGAGGGTCTTGCCCGTGCCGGTGCGGGCCTGGCCGATGAGGTCGTGGCCGGCGAGCGCCAGCGGGAGGGTCAGCTCCTGGATGGCGAAGGTGCGGGTGATGCCGACCTCGGCCAGCGCGGCGATGACGTCGGGGTGGACGTCGAAGTCGCTGAACAGCGGGCTGTCGGGGGCGACCGGCGCGCCGCCGAGCTCCTCGACGTGCTGCTCGAGCTCCTCGGGCGCGGGGGCGCCGGTCTCGGCGTGGTCGACCTCGGGGGTCGTGGCGGTGGTGGTGGGGGTCTGGCTGGTGGTCAGTGCTCTCGCCTCGGTCTGGAGGGGGGCTGCGGTGCGGTCGGTGTCGCCGACCCGTCGCGGGCCCCGGTCGGGGGTGCTGCGATCAGTTCCAGCGCCGACGCGGCCAGCAGACCGGGCGTCGTGGGGCAGACTCACCCGGGAGACCGACCTCGGTGCCCTCGTGGGTCCCGGCGGTCGTCGTCCAGCGGTCATCAGCGCACACGGAGAGCGAGCCGTGCGGCCCGCCGCAGATCACCCTAGCGCGGGATACCGTCCGCACAGGTCCCGCGGCAGGTCGCGGGCGGGTCCGACCCCGACCGGGGCCGGTGCCGGTGCAGCGGAGGGAGTACCCGGGTGAGCGTTCCGGACGGTGTCGTACCCGAGGTCGGACCCGAGGTCGGCCCCGCCGTCGTCGACCTGCTGGGGGTGCTCGCCTACGCCGAGCTGACCGCCTTCGACCGGCTGGCCGAGGACGCCCGGCTGGCCCCGACGCTGGACGGCCGCGCCGCCCTCGCGCGGATGGCCGCCGCCGAGATCGCCCACCACCAGCGCCTGGACGAGCGGCTGCGCGAGCTGGGCGTCGCCCCGGCGGACGCGATGGCCCCCTTCGTCGCCCCGCTGGACGCCTTCCACGACTCCACCCGGGCCGGCACCTGGCTGGAGGGCCTGGTCAAGGCCTACGTCGGGGACGGCCTGGCCACCGACTTCTACCGCGAGGTCGCCGCGTTCCTGCCCGAGCCCGACCGCGGACTGGTGCTCGAGGTGCTGGCCGACACCGGGCACGCGGACTTCGCCGTCCGCGAGGTGCGGGCCGCCATCGCCGGGGACCGACGGGTGGCCGGCCGGCTGGCCCTGTGGGCCCGGCGGCTGGTCGGGGAAGCCATGACCCAGTCGCAGGCCGTCATCGCCGAGCGGGACGGGCTCGCCGACCTGCTGATCACCGGCACCGGCGACCTCAACGGCATCGCCGAGCTCCTGGGCCGGCTGACGGCGGCGCACTCGGGCCGCATGGAGGCCCTCGGCTTGAACGGTTGATCGAGCAGCGCCGTCCTGGGGCCGGGGACGGCACCTGCCCGGTGGTCGTCCGGGACGGGGGTCGGAGACCTCCTCCCGGACGACCACGGACGCGCTCGTCGCCCCGGGGGGACGGCCGCTGGCCGCGGTGCGGTCCGGAGGACCGCGGTGCTACTTGATGAAACCGACGCGGCGGGTGTCGGCCTCGGCGATCTCGACGTAGGCGATCCGGTCGGTCGGGACGACGATCCGGCGACCGCGCTCGTCGACCAGGGTCAGCAGGCCGTCCTTGGACCCGGTCATCGCCCGGGACACCTCGGCCGCGATCTCGTCGGGGGTCTTCGGGCTGTCGATGACCAGCTCGCGGGGGGAGTGTTGGACACCGATCTTGACTTCCACGCTGGAGATGCCTCCTCAGGTCTGGCGGCCGCACTGGCCGCTGCCCACGACGCTAGCCGAGCGGGACCCGCCCGGTGCGGCCCGAGGGTGCGCCCACAGCGAACGGTCGGGGCCGGCTCAGGGCTGGGTGGGGTGGTCCGCGTCGCCCAGCCGCGGGAAGCCGGAGATGCCGCGCCAGGACAGCGAGCTCATCAGCGCGACGGCCTCGTCGCGGGAGACGGTGCCCTTGCGGGGCAGCCACCACCGGGCGCTGGTCTCGGCCAGCCCGGTCATGCCCGAGGCCAGCAGCAGCGCCCGCTCCTGGTCGACCCCGGTGTCGGCGGCGATGACCTCGGCGATGGCCTCGACGCAGCCGCGGGTGCCGGCGTCGACGATCCGGCGCACCTCGTCGTCGTTGCGCAGGTCGGACTCGAAGACCAGCCGGAAGGCCTCGCCGTCGGCGTCGACGAAGTCGAAGTAGGCGCCGACCGCGCCGTCCACGCGGGTGCGGTTGTCCTGCGTGCCGCTCATGGCCGCCCGCATCCGCTCGGTCAGCTCGCCGACCTGCTGCTCCAGCAGTGCGAGGTAGAGCTCCCGCTTGCCCGGGAAGTGCTGGTAGAGCACCGGCTTGCTGACGCCGGCCTTGTCGGCGATGTCGTCCATGGCCGCGGCGTGGAAACCCTGGGCGACGAACACGTCCTGGGCGGCGCGCAGCAGCTGCAGGCGGCGCGCACCCCGCGGCAGGCGGGAGGTGCGGCGACCGGGGTCGTCGGCGGGCGCGGGTGCACGGGAGGGCTGCATGGCCCGGCAGATGTTACCGACGAGTTCATCCGGGCGCGGCCCGGTGGCGGTGGTGGTCTACCGTCGCGCGGGTGCCCGACGTCCGTCCGGCCTCCGTGGCCACCCTCCCCGACAGCGCCCCCGGCTCCCCGGCGGGCGGTCCGCGCCCGGCCGGTCGCTCCGCCGTCCGGCTGCCCGTCCCGACCGGACCGGTGCCGCCGTGGCCCGGTGAGCAGGTGCCGGCCGACGGCGGCTCGGTGTACCTGCGGCACACGCCGTACGCCGGCGACCCGGACGGCCCCCGCGGGCGCGGGCTGTACGTGCACGGGCTGGGCGGGGCGTCGACCAACTGGACGGACCTGGCCGCGACGCTCGCCGTCCGGCTCGAGGGGTTCGCGCTGGACCTGCCCGGTTTCGGCCGGTCGGAGCCGCCCTCGGACGGCGGGTACTCCATCGCCCGGCACGTGCAGGCCGTCGAGGCGGTGCTGGCCGACGTGGCCGACCGGCCCGGGCCGGGGCGGGGCGAGCCGGTGCACCTGGTCGGCAATTCGCTGGGCGGCCTGGTCAGCCTGCTGGTCGCGGTCCGCCGTCCGGACCTGGTCGCCACCCTCACCCTGATCTCCCCGGCGATGCCGGTGTACCGCGTCCCGCCGGCCTTCGACCGGGCCATCGCGCTGCTGCTGCTGCCCGGCATCCCCACCCTCGCCGAGAAGCGGATCCGACTCGGCGCCCCCGAGGACCGGGTCCGGATGACGCTGGAGATGTGCTTCGGCGACCCCCGCCGGGTGCCCGAGGAGCGGCTGGCCGAGGCGGTGGAGGAGATGCGGCTGCGCGACGGGCAGGCCTGGTCCGGCCGGGCGCTGACCCGCAGCATGCGCGGGCTGATGACGTCCTACCTGCGGGTCGGCCGGGGCAACGCCTGGCGCGCGGCCCAGGCGGTGCAGGCCCCGGCGCTCGTGGTGTGGGGCGACGCGGACAAGCTGGTGGACCCGCGGCTGGCCCCCCGGCTGGCGACGGCGCTGCCCGACGCCCGGCTCCAGGTGCAGCCCGGGATCGGCCACGTGGCGATGATGGAGGCGCCCGAGGACACCGCGCGGGCGATCCTGGCGCTGCTGGAGGAGACCGACCGCTGACCGACCGCTGACCGGACGAGGCCGGCGGGACGGGTGCGACGGGACGGTCTGACACGCCTGGCGACCTCGGCGGGCACGGCGGGTCCCGGGCCGGCCCGTGAGAACCTGGCAGGTGTGAGCTCTGCGGACCCCGGTGTCGACGGCCCCCGGGGCACGTCCCCGGGTCCGGCGCCCCTTGGACCGGCCGGGCGCCCGCCGGTGCCGCCGCCGCTGGTGGGGCCACGTGCCCGCACCCGGTCGCGCGGCACCTTCCCGCCGGCCCCCGACCCGCTGCCGCGCCCGGTGCCCGGCACCGGTCTGCGCACCACCGCCGGCCCCCTGGTGGCCCGCCGCGACCCGGTCCGCCGCTCCACCGGCGAGCCCGGCGGGGGTGGCTGGTTCACCCGCTTCGCCCGCCGGTGGGGGTGGCGCGCCTACGCCGTCCCGATGCTCGCGGTGCTGACCGTGCTGGCCCTGGTCGACGTCGCCGTCAGCGGCACCGGCCAGGCCGACCCGGCGTCCAGCACCGGGCAGGCCCCGGCCAGCCAGGCCGCGGCGACCACCACCGCGGTGGCCACCACGGCGCCGGCCACCACGCCGGCGCCGGCCGAGGGCGACGCCAACCCCACCGACCTGGCCCCCACCGTCGGGGCGGCCAGCTACGTCGAGACCGGGGCCGGCACGGTCTCCGTGGTCGACGGCACGTCCGCGGTCTACGGCAGCGGCCCGCTGCAGCGCTTCGTCGTGGAGGTGGAGGACGGCATCGGCATGGACGGCCCGGCCTTCGCCGCCGCCGTCGAGGCGACGCTGGGTGACCCCCGGTCGTGGGGGCACGACGGGGCGATGAGCTTCCAGCGCGTCGGCGCGGCCGAGGCCGCGGCGGGGGACTACGACTTCAAGGTCAGCCTGGTCAGCCCGGGCAGCATGGAGACCTACTGCCCCGGCGTCGGCACCGGGGGCTACACCTCTTGTCGCTACGGCGAGCGCGCGGTGATCAACCTGGCCCGCTGGGAGACCGCCGTCCCCGACTACGCCGGCGACGTCGCCACCTACCGGCAGTACGTGGTCAACCACGAGGTCGGGCACGCCCTGGGCAACGGCCACCAGCCCTGCCCCGGTGCCGGGCAGCTGGCCCCGGTCATGCAGCAGCAGACCCTCGGGCTGGACGGCTGCCAGAAGAACGCCTGGCCCTTCCCCGCCTAGGGGGAAGACAGGGGGCTGGCAGGCTGTTGGGGCCACTGCAGGAGCAGCAGCCAGCAACTCGAGGAGCCCGACGTGTCGTTGCCACCCCTGGTGGAGCCCGCCGCAGACCTGTCGATCGACGAGGTCCGCCGCTACAGCCGCCACCTGATCATCCCCGACGTCGGGATGGACGGGCAGAAGCGGCTCAAGAACGCCAAGGTGCTCGCCGTCGGCGCCGGTGGCCTGGGCTCGCCGGTGCTGATGTACCTGGCCGCGGCCGGTGTCGGCACGCTGGGCATCGTCGAGTTCGACACCGTCGACGAGTCCAACCTGCAGCGCCAGATCATCCACGGCCAGTCCGACGTGGGCCGGTCCAAGGCCGAGAGCGCGCGGGACTCGATCAAGGAGATCAACCCGCTGGTCGACGTCCGCCTGCACGAGACCCGGCTGGACTCCTCCAACGTGGAGGAGATCTTCAGCCAGTACGACCTGATCGTCGACGGCACCGACAACTTCGCCACCCGGTACCTGGTGAACGACGCCTGCGTGCTGCTGGGCAAGCCCTACGTCTGGGGCTCCATCTACCGGTTCGACGGCCAGGTGTCGGTCTTCTGGGCCGAGCACGGCCCGAACTACCGCGACCTCTACCCCGTGCCGCCGCCGCCGGGCATGGTGCCCTCCTGCGCCGAGGGCGGCGTGCTGGGCGTGCTGTGCGCGACCATCGGCGCCATCCAGGCCACCGAGGCCGTCAAGCTCCTCACCGGCATCGGCGACACGCTGCTGGGCCGGCTGATGGTCTACGACGCCCTGGAGATGACCTTCCGGACCATCAAGATCCGCAAGGACCCCGAGGCCGAGCCGATCACCGGGCTGATCGACTACGACGCGTTCTGCGGAGTGGTGTCCCAGGAGGCCCAGGAGGCCGCCGCCGGCTCGACGATCACCGTCGACGAGCTCAAGGACATGATGGACGCCGGCAAGGACTTCGAGCTGATCGACGTCCGCGAGCCCAACGAGTACGAGATCGTGTCCATCCCCGGTGCCCGCCTGGTGCCCAAGGACGAGATCCTCTCCGGCCGGGCGCTGTCCTCCCTGCCGCAGGACAAGCCGATCGTGCTGCACTGCAAGACCGGGGTGCGGTCCGCCGAGGCCCTGGCCGCCGTCAAGGCCGCCGGGTTCTCCGACGCCGTCCACGTGCAGGGCGGCGTGACCGCCTGGGCCACGCGCATCGACAAGGCGCTCCCCACCTACTGAGGTGCCACCCAGCGGCCCGTCCTCCACCCGGGGGGCGGGCCGCTGTGCGTTCTACTGGTGGGGTGGATCCCCGGCAGGCACGACTCCTCGAGCTCTTCCAGCGGGCGCAGGCCCAGGTCACCGACCGGGTGGACGCCGTCGAGGCCGAGCAGTGGGACGCCGTGGTCCGCCCCGGGCGCGACGTGGCCGACCTGGTGGCGCACCTGGTCGGCGAGCAGCTGCGGGTGCCCCCGCTCCTGGCCGGCCACCCGGCCGGCGGACCGGTGCCCACCGACACCGAGGAGCTCCTCGCCGGGGACCCGCTGGGCTCGTGGGAGGCCGCGGCCGACGCCGCGCTGACCGCGTTCGCCCAGCCGGGGGCGGTGGACGCGACGGTGCAGCTGGCCGAGGGGCCGGCCCCGGCGACGGACCACCTCACCGTGCTCACCACCCACCTGACCGTGCACGCCTGGGACCTCGCCCGGGCCACCGGCGGCGACCCCGTGCTGGACGCCGACCTGGTGGCCGCCGCCCTGGAGCAGGTCGGTGCGGGCCGCGCGGCCGGGCTGGTCGACCCGGCGTCGCCGGTGCCGGCCGGGGCCGACCCGCTGGTGCGGTTCCTCGCCGCCTTCGACCGCCGGGCGTGATCACTTCGTGACCGGCTGGGGGAGCCCGGGCCCGGGTCGGGCCCTACGATCCGGAGCGGCAGAGTCCGCATGAGCTGGAGGTCCCTCCCATGAGTCAGCCCCCCCAGGGCCCGCCGCCCTACGGCAACCCGACGTCGGGCGGGCAGCCGCCGTACGGCCAGCAGCCCCCGGCGGGTGAGCAACCGACCGAGGTGCTCGGCCAGCAGGGCTCGGGGCAGCCGGGCGGGTGGGGTGCCCAGCAGCCCACGCAGCAGTACGGGCAGCCCGGCTTCGGTCAGCAGGGCCCTGGTCAGCAGGGCCCTGGTCAGCAGGGTCCGCCGCCCACCCAGCAGTTCGGGGCGCCCGGGTACGGCCAGCCCCCGGGGCAGGGCGGCTACGGCGCCCCGCCGTTCGGCGGTCCCGGTGGACCGGGTGGTCCCGGTGGACCGGGTGGTCCCGGGGGTCCCTACGGCGGTTCGCCGCAGGGCTCGGGCGGCAACAAGAAGGGCCTGCTCATCGGGGGGGTCGCGGCCCTCGTCGTGATCATCGCCGTCGGTGTCACGCTGTTCCTCACCCTGGGCAACGACGACTCGGACACCACCGCGGACCCGACGTCGACCACCACGACCGCGGCCCCCACGACCACGTCGTCGTCCTCGGAGTCCTCGTCCTCGTCGAGCTCGTCCAGCAGCTCGTCGTCGTCGAGCAGCTCGGAGGGCGAGCTGCTGTCGATGGTGCCGACGGACTTCAGCGACTGCACGCCGATCGACGTGCCCAGCGACGGCGCGACCGACGCCGCCGAGTGCGGCCCGTCTGCGACCCAGCCCGGCCCACTGGGGGCGCAGTTCTACCTTTACGAGGAACAGGGGACGCTGGATTCGGTGTTCGCTACCGACATCGCCGGACAGGGCGTCCAGCCCATTGCCGAGGGCCAGGACTGCACCACGGCCGTGGGCAGCGGCACCTGGACGCAGAACGACGTGCCCGGCGGCCAGATCGCCTGCGGCATCTCCTCCAACGGGTCCGTGTTCATCGCGTGGACCGACGACGAGTTCCTCACAGAGGGTGTCGTGCAGCTGGCTGGCACCAGCCAGGCCGACGTGGCCATCCTCTACAACTGGTGGCTGACGAACAGCAACTACGTCGGCTGACCGGATGACGGCCGACCCGGTCGACGTCGACAAGGCGGTCCTCGACGTGGTTGGGGACATCCAGGTCGGCCGAATCAGCACGGACGGCAGAGGTCCCGGCGTGTCGTCCGTTCGCCGTCTCGGGCGGCGTCGCGCTGCATCCCGCACAATTGTCAATATGTCGAACACTCTGTGGACCCAGTGAGGGCCGGTGGCTCACTCAAGAATGGCTGCCTCTGCGCCGCCAATTTGGCGACCTGAGCGTTTAATTGTGGCCATTGACGCGAGAACGTGGCCTAAAAGTGGGTTAGCCTGGGGTTAGCTGGCCCGGGGGAGGCTTGCGTACGGAGTCCTCGCCCCCTGGGTGCAGGCGATGAGCGCCGACGTAGGCGGGCTGCGGGCAACCGCATTCGACGCCAACGAACTTCGTGCAAGCTCGCCGGCTTCGACTTCCGTAACGCTGCGGGTCCACGGCGAGAAGCGGCTCCGATGCGCGAAGGGCCCAGGCTGGCTCCCCTGCCACTGCACGACTTCGCGCAGCGCCAGATCTGCTTTCGCTGTCGGCAGGTCTGGTAGCCACCACCTGGATACAGCTCCTCGCCTCTACCGGTCACGCCGGCCACTGCCGCCTGCCGCTGGGATCCCAAGCGCGGCGACTGTGCCAGTTCCCAATCCCGCGCCGCCCGCACTGGCGTCGCCGCAGCAGCTGGCAGCGCATGCTCCACTCATCGCTCTCGTCCCGGCCGTATTCGATACTCTTCTTCGGGCT
Organism: Klenkia terrae; assembly: GCF_037083865.1. Lineage (NCBI taxonomy): Bacteria > Bacillati > Actinomycetota > Actinomycetes > Geodermatophilales > Geodermatophilaceae > Klenkia > Klenkia terrae. Next base: position 71,879 of record NZ_JBAPLV010000005.1, read on the forward strand.
ATTGCGACGAGCTGTAATTCCTGGTGGATCGGTCGCGATCGTATCGGATCCTTGCGGACTGTGGACCACGTCACGGACGCGCGATAGGCTGTGCCCCCCCGAGAGAGACTAGTGGCAAATGAAGTTGTTGAAGCCCGTCGTGATGGCGTCTACGGTTGCTGCGCTTCTATTGGTGAGCCCCGGCATGGCGCAAGCGAGCACAGCGACGAAGGGGCCTTACACCACGAAGGCGCAGTGCGAGTCCGCCCGAACCACCTATTCCAAGTTGCCCAAGACCACTGTGGGGAACTGTTTCGACGATGGCATAACTCGGGTTTACTGGTACTTCAACTACACGACGTCCTGAGTTGTGAGGGAAGCTACGGCTGATTCCTCTGCGTGAGCCGGTGACGGCCGACCCGGCCGACGTCGACGAGGCGGTCCTCGACGTGGTCGAGGACATCCCGGTCGGCCGGGTCAGCACGTACGGCGCCGTCGGGCGGCTCGTCGGGGTGGGTCCCCGGCGGGTCGCCCGTGCGCTGTCCCGGGGCGGTGCGGCGGTGCCCTGGTACCGCGTGGTGCGGGCCGACGGCACCCCCGCCGAGCCGGTCCGGGCCCGTCAGCTCGAACTGCTGGCCGCCGAGGGCGTGCCGGTCCGGCGCGGGCGGGTCGACCTGGACGCGGTGCGCTGGCCCGAGGACTGACCCCGGCCGCCACGATCTGTCGGACCCCCGTGGTGTCATCGAGGCATGACAGCGACGGGCACCGCGGAGCCGGGGTACCGGCTCGTCCTGCCCCCGGCCCGGGCGCCGCGCCGCCCGGTCCTCGACCCCACCCAGCAGGCCGTCGTCGACCACCCCGGTGGTCCGCTGCTGGTGCTGGCCGGGCCGGGCACCGGCAAGACCACGACCATCGTCGAGGCCGTCGCCCGGCGCATCGAGGCCGGGCTGGACCCCGAGCGCGTGCTGGTGCTGACGTTCAGCCGCAAGGCCGCCGCCGAGCTGCGCACCCGGATCACCGCCCGGGTCGCCCGCACGATCCGCGAGCCGGTCGCCCGCACGTTCCACTCCTACGCCTTCGGCGTCCTGCACCGCGCCGCCGCGCTGCGCGGTGACCCGCCGCCGCGGCTGCTGACCTCCGCCGAGCAGGACCTCACGGTGCGCCGGTTGCTCACCGGCGACGCCGAGGACGACGGCGTGCGCTGGCCCGAGGACCTCGGGCCGGCGCTGGGCACCGCGGGGTTCCGCCGCGAGCTGCGCGAGCTCCTGCTCCGGGCCACCGAGCGGGGTCTCCCGCCGGCCCGGCTGGCGGAGCTGGGCGCGGCGCTGGACCGGCCGCACTGGTCGGCGGCCGCCCAGTTCGCCCAGCAGTACGAGGACGTCACCGGGCTGGAGACCGCGTTCCTGGGGTCGGGCAGCGGCTACGACCCGGCCGAGCTCGTGCGCGAGGCGATCGAGGAGCTGCGTGCCGACGAGGCCCTGCTGCGCGCCGAGCAGGAGCGGGCGAGCTGGTTGTTCGTCGACGAGTACCAGGACACCGACCCCGCGCAGGTCGAGCTGCTGCACCTGCTGTCCGGCGGGGGCCGGGACCTCGTGGTCGTCGGTGACCCCGACCAGGCCATCTACGCCTTCCGCGGGTCCGAGCCCCGGGGCCTGGTCGAGTTCCCCCAGCGCTTCGCCCACCGCGACGGCCGGCCGGCGGCGCGGGTGTCGCTGGGGGTCTGCCGCCGCTCGGGCATCGAGCTGCTCCGGATCAGCCGCCGGGTCGCCGAGGGGCTGCCCGGCCCGTGGGAGCACCGCCGGCTCACCGCGGACCCGGCGACCGCCCCGGGCAGCGCCGAGGTCCACGTGTTCGACACCCCGGCGGTGGAGGCGGCGCACGTGGCCGACACGCTCCGCCGCGCCCACCTGCTCGACGGCGTGCCCTGGTCGGAGATGGCCGTCGTCGTCCGGGGCTCGGCCGCGCTGGGACCGGTGCGCCGGGCGCTGAGCCAGGCCGGGGTCCCGGTCACCGTCTCGGCCGACGACCTCGCGCTCGCCCAGCAGCCCGCGGTCGAACCGCTGCTGGCCGCGCTGCGCGCCCTCCTGCCGGCACCGATCGCGGACGGCGAGGGCCCGGGAGCAGCACCAGTCGGCACCGGGCCGGTCGAGACCGGGTTCACCGAGACCGGGCTGACCGAGACGGGGGCCGAGGCGCTGCTGGCCTCGCCGCTGGGCGGGGCGACCGTGCTGGACCTGCGCCGGTTGCGCCGCGCGGCCCGCCGGGAGCTGGTTGCCCGCGGCGTCGACCCGGCCGAGCGCGGCGCCCCGCTGGCCGACGTGCTCGCCGACGCCACCCTGCTCGACGCCCTCCCGGCGCCGGTGGCCCGGCCGGCCACCCGGGTGGCGAGCGTGCTGGCCGCCGGGCGGGTGGCCCTGCTGCGCGAGGGCACCGCGGAGGACGTGCTGTGGGCCATGTGGCAGGCCAGCGGTCTGGCGACGCGGTGGGCAGCGGCCAGCGCCGCCGGCGGCCCGCCGGGCGCGGTCGCCGACCGCGACCTGGACGCCGTGGTGGCGCTGTTCGACGCGGCGGCGAGCTTCGTCGACCGGCTGCCGTACGCCACCGTCGGCCAGTTCGTCGACCACTTCGGCGCCCAGGAGCTGCCCGGCGACGGCGGCGCGGCCCGGGCGCCGGCCGGGGAGACGGTGCGGGTGCTCACCGCGCACGCCGCCAAGGGCCTGGAGTGGGACGTGGTGTGCGTGGCCGGGGTGCAGGAGGGCGTGTGGCCCGACCTGCGCACCCGGGCCAGCCTGCTGGGCGCCGAGGACCTCGTGGAGGTGGCGGCCGGGACCGACGCGGCCACGCTGGACCGGCGGACCCTCGCACTGGCCGAGGAGCGTCGGCTGTTCTACGTCGCGGTCACCCGGGCCCGCCGGCGACTGGTCGTCACCGCGGTCGACGGCGGGCTGGAGGGCGGCGACGTGGGGGCCAACGCCTCGCGCTTCCTCGACCTGGTCGCCCCGCCGCCGGACGCCGGGGAGGGCGGGGACGGCCGACGGCCGCACACCCCGCTGCCCCGCGCGCTCACGCTGCCCGCCCTGGTCGCCGAGCTCCGGCGGGCACTCACCGACCCGCACACCCCGCCCGCCCGGCGGACCACCGCCGCGGCGGTGCTGCGCCGGCTGGCCGAGGAACGGGTGCCCGGCGCGGACCCGTCGTCCTGGTGGGGGCTGGCCCCGCTGTCCGACGACGCACCGCTGGTCGCCCCGGCCGAGCTGGTCCGGGTGCGCCCCTCGGCGATCGACACGTTCCAGCGCTGCCCGCTGCGCTGGGTGCTCGGCTCGGTGGGGGCGGAGGCATCCCCGGAGACCACCCGGACGGTCGGCTCGGCGGTGCACGACGTCGCCCAGCAGGTGGCCGAGGGGCTGGCCCCGGCGGAGGCCCCCGACGTGCTGGCCGCCGAGCTCGACCGCCTCGACCTCGGGCCGGGCTGGTTCGACCAGCGCCAGCGAGACCGGGCCCAGGAGATGCTCGCCAAGTTCCTGGCCTGGCACGCCCGTGGCACCCGCGAGCTGGTCGCCGCCGAGGAGGACTTCGACGTGGTGGTGGGGCGGGCCCGCCTGCGCGGCCAGGTCGACCGGCTCGAGCGGGACGAGGAGGGCCGGCTGGTCGTGGTCGACCTCAAGACCGGCAAGACCGCGCCCCGCACGGTCGACGAGCACGGGCAGCTGGCCGCCTACCAGGTGGCCGTGGCCGAGGGCGCCTTCGGCGGGCACGGCACGGTCCCCGGCGGCGCGGCGCTGCTGCAGGTCGGCGGTGCGCAGAAGGCGGCCAAGGAGCACGTGCAGCCGCCCCTGCCGGCCGACGTCCCGGCGACGACCACCTGGGCCGGCGAGCTGGTCGCCGAGGTCGGCGACGGCATGGGTGCCGCGACGTTCGCCGCGCGCACCGACACCGACTGCGAGCGGTGCTCGTTCCGGCGCAGCTGCCCCATGCAGGAGTCCGGTCGGCAGGTGACCCGGTGACCCGCCGCGCGTCCGGGGCCGCCGACGGGCAGCTGGCCTTCGACCTGCCCGGCTTCGTCGAACCCCGGGCCGCGGTCGTGCCCGAGCTGCTGGACCCGGCCGAGGTGGCCCGCCGCTGCGGGCTGTCCTACGCCCCGTCGCCCGAGCAGGCCGCCGTCGTGCAGGCGCCGGTCGACCGGCCGATGGTCGTGGTCGCCGGCGCCGGGTCGGGCAAGACCGAGACCATGGCCGCCCGGGTGGCCTGGCTGGTGGCCAACCAGCTGGTGGCCCCGGAGGCCGTGCTCGGCCTGACCTTCACCCGGAAGGCGGCCAGCGAGCTCGGCGCCCGGATCCGGCTGCGGCTGACCGCGCTGGCCGCGCACCCCGACACCGACCAGGCGCTGCGGGAGCGGCTGGAGGTGGCCTCGCCGACCGTGGCCACCTACCACGGGTACGCCGCCGGGATCGTCGCCGAGCACGGGCTGCGGATCGGCGTCGAACCCGGTGCGGGCGTGCTGGGCCCGGCGATGTGCTGGGGGCAGGCGGCCACCGCCGTCGCCGCGCACACCGGGGACATGAGCGACGTCGCCCTGGGCCTGGTGACCACCACCGAGGACGTGCTGCAGCTCGCGGCGGAGCTGGGCGAGCACGACATCGCCCCGGACCGGCTGCGGTCCTGGACGTCCCGGCTGGAGGCGCAGATGTACGCCTACCCGGTGACCGGCCGGACCAAGGGCCCCTACGCCGACGTGCTGAAGATGCTGGCCCGGCAGCGGTCCCGGGTCGCCCTGCTGCCCATGGTCGAGGCCTTCGAGGCCCGCAAGCGGGCGGCCGGGGCCATCGACTACGCCGACCAGGTCGCCTACGCCGCGCGGGCGGCCACCAGCTCGCCGGAGGTCGGCCGCCGCGAGCGCGCCCGCTGGCGGGTGGTCCTGCTCGACGAGTACCAGGACACCTCGGTCGGCCAGCTCCGGATGCTCGAGGCGCTCTTCGGCGGCGACGCCCACCACCCGGTGCTGGCCGTCGGCGACCCGCGCCAGTCGATCTACGGCTGGCGCGGGGCGTCCTCGGGCACCATCGAGCGCTTCCCGCGCACCTTCCCGGGTGCGCCCGACCGCCCGGCACAGCGCCTCACCCTGTCCACCAGCTGGCGCAACGACCAGGCTGTGCTGGCGGTCGCCAACCGGGTGGCCGCCGACCTGCCCCAGCCCGCCGACGCGGCCCCGCTGCCCGACCTCACCGCCGCCCCCACGGCCGGTCCCGGCGAGGTCCGGGTCGGGTTGTACGAGACCGTGGCGGAGGAGACCGCCGCGCTGGCCGACCGGCTGGCCGCCCAGTGGCACGGTCGACCCGGCGACGACGGCGCACCACCCGCGGGCCGGCCGACCATCGCGGTGCTGGCCCGACGCCGGGCGCAGCTGCCGGGCATCGCCGCGGCGATGCGCGAGCGGGGCCTCCCGGTCGAGGTCGTCGGCCTGGGCGGTCTGCTGGACGTGCCCGAGGTGTCCGACGTGGTGGCCACGCTGACCGTGCTGGTCGACCCCACCGCCGGCGACGCCCTGGGCCGGTTGCTCACCGGGGCCCGCTGGCGGATCGGCCCGCGCGACCTGGCCGCGCTGGAGGCGCGGGCCCGGCACCTGGTCCGCGGCCGCCGGCCCGGACCGGACGGACCTGCCGCGGACACGGTCACCGCCCCGACGGAGGGCGCCGCGGGGGTCGAGCTCGCCCCCGAGCGGGGCAGCATCGTCGAGGCCCTCGACGACCTGGGTGCGCCGACCGCCTACTCCGCCGACGGGCACCGCCGGCTGCGCCGGCTGGGCGCCGAGCTCGGCATGCTGCGCGGCCGGCTGGGCGAGCCGCTGCCCGACCTGGTCGACGAGGTGGTCCGCACGCTGGGTCTGGAGACCGAGCTGGCCAGCCACCCCGACGCCAGCCCCGGCGGCGCCCGCACCCACCTGGACGCCCTGCACACCGTCGCCGCGCAGTTCGCCGACCTGGCCGAGCTGCCGTCGCTGCCGGCGTTCCTGGGCTACCTGGCCGATGCCGAGGTGCGCGAGCGCGGCCTGGAGCCCGGCGAGGTCACGGTCAACCCGGAGGCGGTGCAGCTGCTGACCGGGCACTCGGCGAAGGGGCTGGAGTGGGACGTCGTCGCCGTCCCGGGGATGACCGTCGGGCAGTTCCCCAGCAAGGCCGACACCTCCGACTCCTGGATCAACGACCCCGGCGCCGTCCCGGCGGAGCTGCGGCTGACCGACCGCGCCGACCTGCCGGCACTGCGGCTGCCGGTGCCCGGGTCGGGCGACCAGGCGGTGGTCCGCGACGCCCTCGCCGACTACGTGGCCGACTGGAAGGCCTTCGGCTCGGCCGAGGAGGTGCGGCTGGGCTACGTCGCGGTCACCCGGGCCAAGCGCCTGCTGCTGTGCTCGGGCAGCTGGTGGCGCGACGGCGTCAAGCCCAACGGCCCCTCCACCCTGCTGCTGGCCGTCCGCGAGGCGGTCGAGTCGCTGCCCGGCACCGGCGCGGTCGACGCCTGGGCCGACCCGCCGCCGGCCGACGCGACGAACCCGGCGCTGGCCGAGTGGCCGGTCGGGATCTGGCCGGCCGACCCGCTGTCGTCGGGTCGCCGCCGGGCGCTGACCGCCGCGGCCGAGCTGGTCACCGCCACCCGCGCGCACCCGCTGGAGGGCGACGGGCTGGGGGCCGTCGAGGACCCGGTGGTCACCGACTGGGTCCGCGACGCCCAGCTGCTGCTGCGCGAGCGCGCCGAGTCCGGCCGCAGCGCCACCGAGGTGACCCTGCCGGCCCACCTCTCGGTGTCCTCCCTGGTGGCGCTGCGCCGTGACCCGGCCGCGCTCGCCCGCCGGCTGCGCCGCCCGATGCCGGCGGCACCGGCCCCGCTGGCCCGCCGGGGCACCGCCTTCCACCTCTGGCTGGAGCAGCGGTTCGGCGCCACCCGCCTGATCGACCTCGACGAGCTGCCCGGATCCGGCGACGCCGGTGCCGCGCCCGACGAGGCGCTCACCGCACTGCAGCAGGCGTTCCTGGCCGGCGAGTGGGCCGACCGGCAGCCGGTCGACGTCGAGGCGCCGTTCGAGACCCCGCTCGGGCCGCTGACCCTGCGCGGCCGCATCGACGCCGTCTACGGCGACGGCTGCGGCGGCTACGAGGTCGTCGACTGGAAGACCGGGCCGGTGCCGGGCGCCACCGAGCTCGCCGCGGTCGGCGTGCAGCTGGCTGCCTACCGGTTGGGCTGGTCCCGGTTGGTCGGCGTGCCGGTGGAGCGGGTCAGCGCCGGGTTCCACCACGTGCTGGCCGGGGTGACCCTGCGGCCGGTCGACCTGCTCGACGAGGCCGGGCTGCTGGCCCTGGTGACCGACGGCGCATGAGCCACCGACGGCGCACCAGGACAGCAGCGGGCCCGGCGGTGGGCTCAGCCGCGGGCGACCCGGTCCAGGATCGCCGCGGCCAGCGCTTCGGGGGCCTTCTCCGGGACCCAGTGCGAGATGCCGGTGAGCTCGACGAACCGGTAGTCCCCGGTCACCTGGTCCGCGCACGCCTCCGCCGCGGTGCGGCCGACGGCCATGTCCTCGTCGCTCCAGACGTAGGTGGTGGGCACCCTGACCGGGTCCAGCGGCGTGCTCGAGCTCATCGCCCGGTACCAGTCCAGCGCCGCGGTCAGCGCGCCCGGCGCGGACAGGTGCGCCACGTAGGTGTCCACCGCCTCGGCCGGGACGTCGCCCAGCACCCGGCGCAGCCGGCGGGCGTCGTCCTCCAGCAGCACGCGCTCGGCCTTGCCGGCCTGCCAGAAGAGCTTGATGTAGGCCGAGCGCTCCTTCTGCTCCGGGTCGGCCCGGTAGGCCAGGGTGTAGGCCGTCGGGTGCGGCACCGACACCGCGGTCAGCGTCCGCACCCGGTCGGCGTGCCAGCCGGCCAGCGCCCACGCCACGTTGGCGCCCCAGTCGTGCCCCACGACGTCGGCGGTCGGGATGTCCAGCGCCGTCATCAGGTCCGCGCTCACCGCGGCCAGCGCAGGCAGCGCGTAGGCGTCGGTCTCCCCGGGACGCGCACCGGGGGAGTAGCCCAGCTGGTCGGGTGCGTAGGTGCGCAGCCCCGCCTCGGCCAGCAGCGGGGTGACCGCCGACCAGGACAGCGAGGTCTGCGGGAACCCGTGCAGCAGCAGCACGGGCCGCCCGTCCTCGGGTCCGTCGGTCCGCACGTCGAAGACCAGGTCCCCGACGTCCACCTGCAGCTGCCCAGCGCCCATGCCGGGCAACGTAGCCCGGGGGACCGGTGCGGGCGCGTTACGGTCGCCGGGTGAGCCAGAACCCCGAGCGGGACTTCGTGTCCGCGCACCTCGACGACCTCGACGCCGACCTGGATGCCTGGCTGCGCATCCCGTCGATCTCCGCCGACCCCGCGCACGCCGCCGACGTCGCCGCCAGCGCCGACTGGCTGGCCGCCGCGCTGCGCCGGGTCGGGTTCCCGGTGGTGGAGGTCTGGCCGACGCCGGGCGCCCCCGCGGTCTACGCCGAGTGGCCGTCGGCCGACGTCGGGGCGCCGGTCGCGCTGGTCTACGGCCACCACGACGTGCAGCCGGTGACCCCGGAGGAGGCCTGGACGCACCCGCCGTTCGAGCCCACCCGGGTCGAGACCGGGCTGGGCCCCGAGCTGCACGCCCGCGGGGCGATCGACGACAAGGGCAACGTCGCCTTCCACCTGCTGGGCATCCGGGCGCACCTGGCCGCCACCGGGCGGGACACCCCGGCCGTCACCGTGAAGCTGCTGGTCGAGGGCGAGGAGGAGTCGGGCTCCCCGCACTTCCCGGCCCTCCTGGCGGCGCAGCGCGAGCGGCTTGCCTGCGACGTCGTGGTGGTCAGCGACACGGGCATGGCCGCCCCCGACGTGCCCAGCGCGGTGACCGCCATGCGCGGGTTGGCCGACGCCGAGATCACCCTGCGGGGGCCCGGCGTGGACCTGCACTCCGGCTCGTTCGGCGGCGGCGTGCCCAACCCGCTGCACGCCATGGCGTCGCTGCTGGCCGCGCTGCACGACGACCAGGGCCGGGTCACCCTGCCCGGGTTCTACGACAAGGTCCGCCCGCTCACCGACCGCGAGCGGGAGCTGATGGGCCGGGTGCCCTTCGACGAGGCGGCCTGGCTGGCCGGCCCGGCGGCATCCCGTGCCGCCGCCGGGGAGGCCGGGTTCAGCACGCTGGAGCGCATCGGCGCCCGGCCGACCGCCGAGGTCAACGGCATGTGGGGCGGCTACACCGGCCCGGGCCACAAGACGATCATCCCGGCGGAGGCGCACGCCAAGGTCACCTTCCGCCTGGTCGCCGACCAGGTGCCCGCCGACCTCGGCGACCAGCTGCGCAGCTGGGTCGCCGAGCACGTGCCGGCCGGCATCGAGGCCGACGTGCACGTCCCCGAGGGCGGGGTCAGCCCGTGCGCCAGCGACCTGGACCACCCGGCGATGGCGGCGCTGCTGACCGCCATCGGGCAGGCCTTCGACCGGTCGGCCGCCGACGTGCTGTTCACCCGCGAGGGCGGCAGTGGGCCCGAGGCCGACCTGGTCGCCGTGCTCGGCGCCCCCCTGCTGTTCCTGGGCGCCGGCCTGCCCACCGACCGCATCCACGCGCCCAACGAGCGCGTGCTCCTGCCGATGCTGCACCGCGGCGCCGAGGCCGCGGCCCACCTGTGGCGCGAGCTGGCCACCGTCCCCTTCGACCGCTGAGCGGGGGACCGACGATGGAGGACGGCGACCGGTTCGGCCCCTACCGGGTGCTCGGCGTGCTCGGCCAGGGCGGCATGGGCGAGGTCGTCCGCGCCCTGGACGCCGAGCACGAGCGCGAGGTGGCGCTCAAGGTGCTGCATCCGCAGTGGGCCGGCGACGAGTCCTACCGCGAGCGCTTCCGCCGCGAGGCCCGCGTCGTGGCCAGGCTGCGCGAACCGCACGTGGTGCCCATCCACCGCTACGGCGAGATCGACGGCCGGCTGTTCCTGGACATGCGGCTGGTGGAGGGGGAGGACCTCGCCTCGCTCCTGCGCCGCACCGGTCCGCTGCACCCGGCCCGGGCCGTCGACCTCGTCGGCCAGGTCGCCCGTGCGCTGGACGCCGCGCACGCCGACGGCCTGGTGCACCGCGACGTCAAGCCCTCCAACGTGCTGCTGGTGGCCCGGGCCGACGGCGGGGACCTGGCCGACTCGGTGGCCGGCGACGACTTCGTCTACCTCGTGGACTTCGGCATCGCCCGCCCGGTCGGGGAGGAGACCGGTCCCTCGCTCACCGGCACCGGCCTGACCATCGGCAGCACCGAGTACATGGCCCCCGAGCGGTTCCACGGCCGGCAGCTGTCGGCGGCCACCGACGTCTACTCGCTGGCCTGCGTGCTGTTCGAGGCGCTGACCGGTCGCCGTCCGTTCCCGCCCGGCGACGCGGTCAGCCAGATGTTCTCCCACGTCAACACACCCCCGGAGCCACCCAGCGCGGTCCGGCCGGGGATCCCGGACGTGCTCGACGGCGTGGTGCTCCGCGGTCTGGCGAAGGACCCGGCGGAGCGCTGGACCTCGGCGGGCGGCATGGCCGCCGCCGCCCGCGCGGCCCTGGGCGTCAGCGGCATCGAGGTGCCCCGGCCCGCCGAGCGCCCCCCGGGGCCGAACGGCACCGCGCCCACCACGGTCGGCGTGCAGGGCGGTGACCCCGGCCGCGCCGGGACCGCGCTGCGTCCCCAGCCGGGCCCGACCACGGTCCAGCCCGCCCAGCAGCAGGGGCCACCCCACCAGGGCCCCGGTCAGCAGGGCCCCGGTCAGCAGGGCCCCGGTCAGCCAGGCCCCGGTCAGCAGGGCCCCGGTCAGCAGGGCCCCGGTCAGCCGGGTCCCGGTCAGCCGGGTCCCGGTCAGCAGGGTCCCGGTCAGCCGGGGCCGCAGGGTGCCGGTCAGCAGGTCGCGCCGCCGCCGGGGCAGCCGCCGTGGGTGGGCCGGCCGCAAACGGCGCCGTCGGGTCGCCGCCGTGGCGGCACGGTCCTCGTCGTCCTGCTCGCGCTGCTGGCCGCCGCGCTGGGCACGTGGGCGGTCGTCGCCACCGTGCGCGCCTCGGACGCGGAGGAGGCCACCGTCGACGCCCAGCAGGCGCTGCTGGCGGTGGGCCTGCCCACCGACGTGGTGCCGGGGGACTGCACGCGCACGGACGCCGACGGTGACGTGCTGACCGGCCTGGACTGCGGCGTCAGCCCGTCGGCCGACGGGCCGAGCGCACAGACCTACGAGCTGCTGGTCTCGCCGGAGGCCGCCGGCGCGGCGTTCGACGCCGGGGTGCAGCGCGCCGGGCTCTCCCAGCTCGAGGGCGACGACGCGTTCGAGTGCTCCAGCTCCGACGGCGAGCAGGGCTGGGTGCGGCTGGCCGACTTCGACGACGAGCCGGTCGGCCGGCTGTCCTGCGGGCTGGACGACGCCGGGGCTCCGGTGCTGACCTGGACCTGGGACGACCGGTCCGGGTACTCCTCGGTCACCGGCCGCGGCGGTCAGGACGGGCTGTCGGACCTGCTGAACTGGTGGCGGGACAACGCCGACCGGGACGACCTGTGACACCGGGGAGGACGCGACCGTGAGCGGACCGGGAACCGCCCCGCCCGGCTACTACCCCGACCCCGACGGCGCCCCGGGGATGGTGCGGTGGTGGAACGGGATCGGCTGGTCCGACGTCCTCACCCCGGCCGGTCCCGGGGTCACCACCGCCCGCGGCGAGAGCGCCTACCGGCCGCCCCCGGCGCCGTGGCAGCCCCCGCCGGCGCGCCCGGCCGGTGGGAGCCGGCGCACGGTCTGGGTGCTGGGCGCCGTGGCCGCCGCCGTGGTGGTCCTCGTGGTCACGATCGTCGGCGGCGTCGCACGGCGCAGCGCGGACGACCCCACGCCGACCGTGGTCGCCGGGCCGACCGCCACCGGCCCGACCTTCGCCCCCGGCACGGTGCAGATCATCGACGACGAGGCCGGTATCTCCTACCCCTACCTGGGCGACGGCTGGTACCAGTACGCGCTGTCGGTACCGCTGGAGACCACGTCGGTGCGCGGGCAGTACTTCACCACCCAGGACAGCGTCCCCGACGGCGGTGAGTTCATCGCCCAGATCACCTCCGGGCCGGTGGCCGAGGGGTACGGCTGGACCGGGCCGGGCAGTGAGCAGGCCACGATCGAGACCCTCGCGCAGAGCGTGCGGGCCAACTACTACCCCGGGCCCAACGAGCGCGAGGAGCTGCGCGACGAGGCCATCACCGTGGACGGGGCGCCGGCCTGGATCTACGAGTTCGTGCTCAGCTGGGACGCCGCCGGCTACGACGCCACCGGCGAGCGCGCGGCCCTGGTGGTCATCGACACCGGCCGGCCGGCACCGGCCCTGCTGTACCTGTCGATCCCCAACACCCACGCCGAGCTGTACGGCGTCATCGACCGCGTCGTCGACGCCGTCGACGTGCTGTGACGGACCGGGGAGCGACGACCTAGGCTCGGTGGCGTGACGTCTCCCGGTGCTGATCTGACCCTGCGGCACCCGGTGGAGCGGTTCACCCTCGACAACGGGCTGCGGGTCGTCCTGGCCCCCGACACCAGCGTCCCGGTGGTCGCGGTGAGCGTCTTCTACGACGTCGGGATGCGCTCGGAGCCCGAGGGCCGCACCGGGTTCGCGCACCTCTTCGAGCACGTGATGTTCCAGGGGTCGGCGCACGTGCCGAAGATGGAGCACGCCCGCCTGGTGCAGGCCGCCGGCGGTTCCTTCAACGGCTCGACCCACCAGGACTACACGAACTACTTCGAGGCGTTGCCGGCCGAGGCGCTGGAGCGCGCGCTGTTCCTCGAGGCCGACCGGATGGCCTCGCCGGCCATCACCGAGGAGAACCTCCGCAACCAGATCGACGTGGTGAAGGAGGAGATCCGGGTCAACGTGCTCAACCGGCCCTACGGCGCCTTCCCCTGGTTGCAGCTGCCGCAGATCGCCTTCGAGTCCTTCGCCAACACCCACGACGGCTACGGCTCCTTCGTCGACCTGGAGTCCTCCACGGTCGACGACGCGAAGGACTTCTTCGACCGCTACTACGCCCCGGCCAACGCCGTGCTGTGCCTGGGCGGCGACCTCGACGTCGCCGAGACCGAGCGGCTGGTCCGGCGGTACTTCGACGCCGTCCCGCACCGCGCCGCCCCGCCCACGCCCTACACCGGCGAGGCCTCGCCGACCGGCCCGAGGCACGGCGTGGTCGTCGACGCGCTCGCCCCGGCCCCGGCGGTGGCCATCGCCTGGCGGGTGCCCGACCCGGTCGCGGACCTGGACACCTACCTGGGCACGGTGCTGCTGTCCGAGCTGCTCAGCGAGGGCGACGCCTCCCGCCTGGAGCTGCGGCTGGTGCACCGCGACCACCTGGCCGTCGCGCAGTCCTCCTACGTCGGTCTGTTCGGCGACCCGTTCGACGTCCGGGACGCCACCACGCTGACCACCCAGGTGCACCACTCCGCCGACGTCACCCCGCAGCGGGTGCTCGACGCCGTGCACGAGGAGATCGACAAGGTCGCCCAGGACGGCGTCGGCGCCGCCGAGCTCGCCCGGGTGCAGGCCCGCACCAGTGCTCAGCTGCTGCGGGGGGCTGACGGGGTGCTCGGCCGCACGCTGGGCTTCGCCTCCGCCGAGCTGATCCACGGCCGGGCCGAGCTGGCCGGTGAGCTGGCCGCCCGACTGGCCGCCGTCACCCCGGAGGCGGTGCAGCACGCCGCCCGCGGGCTGGTGCCCGACACCGCCGCCGTCCTGGAGCTGCGCACCGCCGAGAAGGGGACCACCCGATGAGCGCGCCCGTCCTGGACCTGTCCCTCGTGCCGCCGCTGGGCGACCCCCGCCCGCAGCCGGTCCCCGAGGTCCACCTGACCACCCTGGACACCGGCCTGCAGGTCGCCGTCGTGCCGCGGGCCGGCGTCCCGCTGGTCGAGCTGCGGCTGCGGATCCCGTTCGCCGCCGCCTCGACCCGGGCCGCGGCCGCCCACGTCGCCCGCACCTCCGTGCTGACCGGCGCGGTGCTGCTGGGCACCGCCGCGCACGACCAGGTGCAGATCGCCCAGCTGCTGCAGGCCGAGGGCGCCGAGCTGTCGGTCTCGGCCGACCCCGACCGCCTCCTGCTCGGGACGACGATGCTGCCCTCGGGCCTGCCCGCCGTCCTGGGCGTGCTGGCCGAGCTGCTGGGCCGGGCCACCTACCCGGCCGACCAGGTCGCCGCCGAGAAGGCCCGGGTCGCCGAGCGGATCGCGATCGCCCGCTCCCAGCCCGGCGTCGTGGCCCGCACCGCGCTGGCCACCCGCCGCTACGGCAGCCACCCCTACGCCGTCCAGCTGCCCGAGACCGAGCAGGTCGCCGCCATCACCCCCGCGGCGCTGCGCAAGCTGCACCGCGAGCGCGTGCTCCCCGCCGGCAGCACCCTGGTGCTGGTCGGCGATGTCGACCCGGTCGCGGCCACCGACGCGGTCGCCGCGGCGCTGGGCGGCTGGGCCGGCAGCGGCACCGCCGTCGACGCGCCCCTGCTGGTGGAGGCCCCGGTCGGCCCGCTCCTGCTGGTCGACCGGCCCGGTGCGGTGCAGTCCAACCTCCGCCTCGGCGGCCCGGCCCCCGGCCGGCGGGACCCCGAGCTGCCCGCCGTGCGGCTGGCCAGCATGGTCTACGGCGGCTACTTCTCCTCCCGGCTGGTGGAGAACATCCGCGAGCGGCGCGGCTACACCTACAGCCCGCGCAGCTCGGTGGACCACCTGCAGGCCGGGTCGTCGTTCCTGGTCGACGCCGACGTCGCGACCGGGGTGACCGGGCCGGCTCTGCTGGAGACGGTGTACGAGCTCGGCCGGATCGCGCTGGTACCGATGACCGAGGCCGAGCTGAACGCCGCCCGGCGCTACATCCTGGGCACCACGGCGCTGGCGACCGCGACCCACGCCGGGCTGGCCAGCACGCTGTCGGCGCTGATCGGCTCGGGCCTGCCGGCCGACTGGCTGGCCGAGCACCAGGCGGCCCTGGCCGCGGTCACCCTCGACGATGTCACCGCCGCCGCCCGTCGCTGGCTGCACCCGGCCGGGCTCACCGCGGTCGTGGTGGGCGACGCCGACGCGACCGCCGACCAGCTGGCCGCCCTGGGTCCGGTGCAGCGATGACCGTGCCGCCGGTCGACCCGGCCGCCACCCCGCCGGGCGGCAGCGGTCCGGCCGACAACCCGCCCCCCTCCGAGCTGCCCGTCGACGTCGCCGTCTGGCCCGAGCGCAGCGGCCCGACCACCGACGACGTCCCGGTGCTGTCCCGGGTCGGCCACGACCGCGGCCACCTGGACCGCGACCTCGACGACCCGGCCCGCGGCCGGCCGGTGCGCGTGCTGACGATCGACGCCCAGCGCGCCGTGCCGGTGCACGAGGGCGCGACCGGCCCGGAGTTGCTGTGGGACCAGCGCGCCGAGTTCCCGACCGGCGGCATCTACCTGGGCCACGCCGACGACGTCGCGTACGCCGTCGTCCGCGGGGAGCGCTCGCTGACCATCAGCGGCACCCCGGTCGACACCTGGAGCGGGCTGCGCGAGATCGGCTCGGACCTGGGTGCCCGGGACGCCGGGCTGTTGGCCCAGGCGGTCGGCATCGTGGAGTGGCACGAGCGCAACCGGTTCAGCCCCTACACCGGCGCGGCCACGACCATCGAGAAGTCCGGCTGGACCCAGCGCGACCCCACCACCGGCCAGGAGGTCTTCCCGCGCACCGACCCGGCGGTGATCATGCTGGTGCACGACGGAGGGGACCGGTGCGTGCTGGGCCGGCAGGCCGTCTGGCCGCCCGGGCGGTTCTCGATCCTCGCCGGGTTCGTCGAGCCGGGGGAGTCCGCCGAGGCCGCCGTCGCCCGCGAGGTCGCCGAGGAGGTCGGGCTGGAGGTCACCGACGTCCGCTACGTGTCCAGCCAGCCGTGGCCGTTCCCGCAGTCGCTGATGCTCGGCTTCACCGCGCGGGCCGTCGGCACCGACCTCCAGGTCGACCACGACGAGATCGAGGAGGCCCGCTGGTTCAGCCGCGAGGAGCTGCGCAGCGGCAACGGCCCGGCCGCGCTGCCGCCGCCGGTGTCGATCGCCCGGCACCTCATCGACGCCTGGCTGGCCGAGTAGCGGCTCAGCCGAAGCGGCCCTGCAGCACGAGCGCGGGGCGGTCGGCGTGGTCGGCGAGCACGACCGCGTCGGCCAGGGCAACCGGGTCGACCTCGTCGTCGTAGCGGTCGAACGCCGGCAGCTCCCAGGCCTGCTCGGCCGGGAAGCGCCGGCGGCGGGCGGCGGGGGAGACCCGCAGGTGGACGACGACGTCGAAGGCCAGCCCGACGCCCTGCAGCAGGGCACCGGGCACCAGCACCACCCCGCTGACCGGGACCCGGTCGGCCCGGGTGGCGCGGTCCCGCTCGACGTCCCACAGCTGCGGCAGCACGTCGCCGGGGCCGCCCGGGCCGACCCGGTCGAGCACCTCGCGGGCCAGCGCCGAGACGTCCAGCCAGTCGGTGTACCGGGCGTCGGCGTCGGTGCGGCCGTGCTCCAGGCGGACCGACGCAGGACGCAGGAACCCGTCGGCCGGGACGACGGCGGCCGGCTTCCCCAGCGACGGCAGCAGGTCGGCGACCGCACCGGCGAGGTCGGCCGGCCGGCCCACGTCGGGGCCGTCCACGGCCACCCGCAGGGCAGCGGCACCGGGCGAGGGGGCGGCGTCGGCCAGCAGCCCGGCCAGACGTCGGGCCAGGGCTGCGGGGGTCAGCGGGAGCGGGGAGCTCAGTGCTCGCCCTCGGCGAGGAGGGGCTGCCGGGCGCGCGAGCGCTCGACGCGACGGCGGGCCGGGCGCTCGGGCGCCGGGAGGGACTCCACCGGGGGCGGACCGGCCGGTGCGGGCACGGCGGCCCGCGGTGCGCCGGAGCCGAGGTCGCTGAGCACCTCGCGGGCCAGGTCGTGCACGGGGCGACCGGAGGAGCGGGCCTCGCGGCGCAGCTGCTCGAAGGCCTCGCGGGGGCAGCTGCCCCCGCGGACCGCCAGCACCCCGATGGCCCGCTCGACCGACACCCGCGCGGCGAGGGCGTGCTCGAGCTGGCCGACCGAGCGCTGCAGCGCGGCCAGCTGCTGGTCCCGCGGGTCGGCGCCGGGCTCGTCGGCCGCAGTACCCCGGGCGGCCCGGCGGGCGTCGCGGCCGGGCTCGGGGGAGGCGCCCAGGTCCTCGGCGATCAGGTCGGCCAGGCTCATCGCCTCGACCAGGTCGGCGGCCTGCTCGGTGCCGGCCGGGGTCACCACGGCCCACCCGCGGGTGGTGCGGGTGATGACGAAGGCGGGGTCGCCGTCCGGGGTACGGACGACGTCGTCGGGCTGGGACCCGGCCGTCGCGGACCCGGCCGTCGCGCTGCTCACGGGGCTGCCCACCGCCACGTCCTCCCTCGGCACCCGCGGCCCCGGTGGCCGCGGGGCCACCGGCTCCCCACGGCCGGCGACCCCGTGATGATGACCCGAGGAGGACCGCGGCGGGGGGATCACGCGCCGGAGGTCTGCGACAACTGGTCCTTGACCTGGTCGATGCTCGGGTTGGTCAGCGCGGTGCCGTCGGCGAAGATCAGCGTGGGGACGGTGCGGTTGCCGCCGTTGGCCTTCATCACCAGGTCCGCGGCGCCCTCGTCGGTCTCGATGTTGACCTCGGCCCACTCGATGCCCTCGCGCTGCATGAGCTTCTTCAGGCGGACGCAGTACCCGCACCAGCTCGTGGTGTACATGGTCACGGGTGCGGTGGCGGCAGTCATGCGCTCGATCCTCCGTCGTCGGTGGGTGCCGGTGACCAGCGGGTCCCCGGGTCGTGCTCCGGGTCCAACGCCGGTGCCCCGGGGATGCTTCCCCCGGGCTGTCGTACCCGGCTGCCAGACTCGGGGGGTGACGGTCGAGGAGCAGCGACGGCCGACCGGTGCGGAGGCCGTGCTCGCCGGCCTGGACGAGCAGCAGCGCGCCGCGGCCGCGGCGGTGCGCGGCCCGGTCTGCATCCTGGCCGGGGCCGGCACCGGCAAGACGCGCACCATCACCCACCGGATCGCCTACGGGGTGCACACCGGCGTCTACACCCCCGAGCAGGTCCTGGCGGTCACCTTCACCGCCCGGGCGGCCGGGGAGCTGCGCGGCCGGCTGTCGGCCCTGGGCGTGGGCGGGGTGCAGGCCCGCACCTTCCACGCCGCCGCCATGCGGCAGCTGCGCTACTTCGCCCCGCGCGTGCTGGGCGGCCCGCTGCCGGAGCTGGTGGAGAACAAGCTGCGCGTGGTCGCCGGGGCGGCGACCCGGCACCGGCTGACCACCGACCGGGCCAGCCTGCGCGACCTGGCCGGGGAGATCGAGTGGGCCAAGACGACGCTGGCCACCCCCGACGACTACCCGGCGCGCGCCCGGGCCGCCGGCCGGGAGGCGCCCTTCGAGCCGGCCGCGGTCGCGGCGGTGTACGCCAGCTACGAGCAGGCCAAGCAGCGCGACGGCACGCTGGACTTCGAGGACCTCCTGCTGGTCACCGCCTACGCCCTCGAGGAGCACCGGGACGTCGCCCGCGAGGTGCGCGGCCAGTACCGGCACTTCGTGGTCGACGAGTACCAGGACGTCAACCCGCTGCAGCAGCGGTTGCTGGACGCCTGGCTGGGTGGCCGGGCCGAGCTGTGCGTGGTCGGCGACCCGCACCAGACCATCTACTCCTTCACCGGCGCCGACCCGGACTACCTGCTCGGCTTCGCCGACCGCTACCCCGACGCCGAGGTGGTCAAGCTCGAGCGCGACTACCGCTCCACCCCCGAGGTGGTCGGGCTGGCCAACAAGCTGATCGGCATGGCCCCCCGGCGCACCGGCCTGCCGGGGCTGCGGCTGATGGGCCAGCGGGCCGCCGGGCCCGAGCCGCGGTTCCTCGAGCACCCCGACGAGCCGGCCGAGGCCGCCGCGGTCGCCGCCGCCTGCCGGGAGCTGGTCGACTCCGGGCTGCCCGCGGCCGAGATCGCCGTGCTGTTCCGGATCAACGCCCAGTCCCAGGTCTACGAGTCGGCCCTGGCCGACGTCGGGGTGCCCTACGTGCTCAAGGGCGGCGAGCGGTTCTTCGAGCGGCCCGAGGTGCGCGAGGCCGTGCTGCTGCTGCGCGGGGCCGCCGCCGGCCGGGACGACGGCAGCCCGCTGGTCCCCGCCGTCCGCGACGTGCTCGCCTCGGTGGGCTGGGTCGAGCACCGGCCGCCGCCCGGCGGTGCGGCCCGCGACCGCTGGCAGTCGCTGTCGGCGCTGGTCGACCTGGCCGTCGACCTGGTCGCCGAGCAGCCGACCCTGACCCTGGCCGGGTTCGTCGGCCACCTGGCCGAGCGGGCCAACGCCCAGCACGCGCCCACCGTGCAGGGGGTCACCCTGGCCTCGATGCACGCGGCCAAGGGGCTGGAGTGGGACGCCGTCTTCGTGGTGGGGCTGGTGGACGGCGTGCTGCCCATCGCGCAGTCGCTGGCCCGCCCCGACGCCGTGGAGGAGGAGCGCCGGCTGCTCTACGTCGCGGTCACCCGGGCGCGGGAGCAGCTGACCCTGTCCTGGTCGCTGGCCCGCCAGCCCGGCGGCAAGCGGGTCCGTCCGCGCAGCAGGTTCCTCACCGGGCTGGCGCCCGACGCGCCCGTGCCGGTGCGCACCCGGGTGGCCCGCCGGGTGGAGGTCGTCCTCGAGGGGCCGGCCGGCGAGCTGTTCGAGCGGCTGCGGGCATGGCGGGCGGCCACCGCGGCGCAGGCGTCCATCCCGGCCTACGTGGTCTTCAACGACGCGACGCTGCAGGCCATCGCCGAGACCCGGCCGGGGTCGCTGACCGAGCTGTCCGCGCTGCCGGGCATCGGGGCCCGCAAGCTCGAGCTGTACGGCGTCGACGTGCTCGCCGCGGTCGACGCCGAACTCCCCGATTAAATGCGTTGACCCGCTTCCGCGGGGTCCCCTAACCTCAGCCGCACACGCACCGCCCGCACCGGGAACGGCCCACCGGCCGAGTCCCCGAGCCCCGAGAGGAGGGGTCACGTTGATCTCCACCACCGCCACGAAGGCCCCGTCCTACGCCGGGGCCTTCGCCGTGCGCGGCCTGGATGCCTGGGCCGCCCGTGGCGTCACCGCTGCCGAGCGCGCCACCGGTCTGCCTGCGGGCACCGCGGTCCGGCTCCGTCCGGCCGTCGACGTCCCGATGACCGGTCTGCCGACCGGCGTCGTCCAGCTGAACAGCACCACCCCGGGTGACCTGCCCCCGAGAGACCCCCTGAGCTAGCGCTCAGGTCGGTCCCCTCGAGGCCGCGGAACCCGGACACCCGGGATCCGCGGCCTTCTTCGTGCCGTCGATCCCACCGACCACCTGGTCGGCGGGCCTCCGTCGACCGTGAGCACACGAGGAGAGGACCGACCGTGCAGCACACGATCGAGCGACCGGTGTCCGTCCGGCGGGCCGAGCTCGAGCGACCCCTGCCCACGGCGCTGCCCTGCCGGACCGAGGACGCCGACCTCTGGTTCGCCGAGACCCCGGACCGGCTGGAGCAGGCCAAGGAGTTCTGCGCGACCTGCCCCCTGCAGGCCGCCTGCCTGGCCGGGGCCCTCGCCCGGGCCGAGCCCTGGGGCGTCTGGGGTGGGCAGATCTTCGACCACGGGGTCGTGATCGCCCGCAAGCGCCCACGGGGCCGGCCGCGGAAGGTCGCGGCATGACCACCTCACCGACCACCACCGACACCCCGGGAGGGGGAGAGATGGACCTGCACCGCTACGACCGGTTCGACGTGGCGCGCATCCGCCAGGCCGACCTGATGGCCGACGCCGACGTGGCCGCCCGGGCCCGCCGGGTCGTCGCCGCACGCCGCTGGGCCCGCCGGGCCGAGCGCGCCACGCGCCGGGCGGCCCGCGCCAGCGCCGCCGTCCGCTAGGACGGTGGGTACGGCACCGCCCCTCGGTGACCAGGTCAGCTGGTCACCGGGGGGCCTCCGGCGCGGTCAGCGCGCGGGCTCGCCCGCGAAGCCGGGCAGCCACTCGGTGATGACCGAGCGGAAGTCGGCCTCGGCGTCGAGCTGGCAGAGCACGCCGATCGACCCGATCGTGACGCGGTGGATGAGCAGGTAGGCCGGGGGCAGGTTGAGCTGGCGGCCCAGCCGGCTGGCCTCGCTGCGCGGGTCACCGACCCGGGTCGCCTGGTCCTGCATCCACGCCCGGCTGAAGTGGAACCGGTCAGCGGCCACCGGTTCCAGCAGCGGCAGCAGGTAGTCCAGGATCGCCTGCGCGTCGACCTCGACCGACGGCCGGATGAAGCCCTCGGCCCGCAGGTCGGCCAGCACGTCGTCGGCCCGGCCCTCCAGCGCCCACCGGACGAGCCGGCCGATCGGCTCGGGGTAGCCACCGGGCAGCCGCGCCACGGCGCCGAAGTCGATGACCCCCAGCCGGCCGTCGGGCAGCAGCCGGAAGTTGCCCGGGTGCGGGTCGGCGTGCAGCAGCCCGGCGCGGGTCGGGCCGGAGAAGTGCAGCGTGGACATCAGCAGCCCGGCCCGGTCGCGCTGCTCCTTGGTGCCCGAGGTGATGATCTTCGAGAGCGGGGTGCCCTCCATCCACTCGGAGACGATGACCTTGGGCGCGCTGGCCACGATCCGCGGCACGGCGATGTCCGGGTCACCGGCGTAGGCGCCGGCGAAGGCCCGCTGCGAGTCGGCCTCCATCGCGTAGTCGAGCTCCTCGGCCACCCGCGCCTTGAGCTCGGTGATCAGCGGCTTGACGTCCATCCCCGGGAACAGGACGGCGAACATCCGGGCGAAGCGGGCCAGCTGGTTGAGGTCGGCCATGAGCGCCGGGCCCGCGCCCGGGTACTGGATCTTGACCGCCACGTCCCGGCCGTCGCGCCAGGTGGCGCGGTGCACCTGGCCGATGCTGGCCGCCGCGGCGGGCACGTCGTCGAAGTCGCTGAACCGGGTCCGCCAGGTGCCGCCCAGCTGCTGGGCCAGCACCGCGTGCACGGTGCGCACCGGCATCGGCGGCGCTTCCTCCTGCAGCTTGACCAGCGCCTCGCGGTAGGGCGCAGCCAGCTCCTCGGGGACGGCGGCCTCGAAGACCGACAGCGTCTGGCCGAGCTTCATCGCCCCGCCCTTGAGCTGGCCGAGGACCGCGAACAGCTGCTCGGCGGTGCGCTGCTGCAGGTCGGCCGACACCTGCTCGGCCGACTGGCCCGACAGCCGCCGCCCGATGCCGAGCGTCGCGCGCCCGGCGACCCCCAGCGGGAGCGACGCCAGCTTGGCCGTCCGCGACACGCTGCCGCGTGGGATGTCCCGCCCGCTGTCCGTCACGCCCCCCAGTGTCCCTGTTCGCGGCCCGGCCCGCCGGGACGGCCCGTCACCGGGGCCCCGCCGTGCGGCACGCGCACGCCGGGTGGGGTGGCCAGGCCCGCCGGTGCGGCAGCAGATCGGGGGAGCGGAGCTCGAGCGCGGCGTCCAGGGCCAGCGGCGCAGCGGTGCCGTCGAGGTGGGCCAGGGCCTGGGTGAGGGCGGTGACCGCGGTGGCCGCGCACAGGCCGGTGCTGCCGGTGACCGGCCCGGCCGGCGGACCGGTGCGGGCGGTGGGTGGTTCCCGCAGCTGGGTGGCCAGGGCCGGCCAGCCGGGGGCGGCGTCGGTGCGGGTGGCCTCCGCGCAGCGCAGGCACCCGGTCCGGCCGGGCACCACGAGCGGCCCCACCACGCCCACCTCGCCGCGGACGGTGGCCACCAGGTGCGGCACCCGCGCGGTGTGCAGGTGGCCGAGCAGCGGGTCGACGGCTGCCCAGGGCCGGGTCAGCACGAGCAGGTCCGGGACGGTGCCCGGGGGGAGCGGCCGCAGGTCGACCTCGGGCGCGGCCCGGCGGACGGCGTCGGCGGCGGCCAGGGTGCGCGGGCGGCCCTCGTCGGCGGCCGACAGCCCACCCACGACGGTGTCCGCGGCGCCCACGGTGCCGCGGTCGCGCACGTGCACCCGGCCGACCCCGCTGGCGGCCAGCATCGCCGCCAGCGGCACCCCGACCCGGGTGGCGCCGTCCACGACCACGGCCGCGACCCGCCGCCGGCGCCAGGTCCCGGCGCTGCCGGTGCGCAGCGCCGCGGGCAGCTCCACCTCGGTGCGCGCCCGGGCGGCCGGGGTGTGGGCGGCGGCGAGCAGGTCGGCGGAGGAGACGTCCAGCAGCTGGCCGCACGCGCGCAGCCCGTCGAGCACGTCGGACACCACCGCCCGGTCGAGCCCGGCGGCGACCGCCTCGGCCAGGACGGCGCCCACCGGCCGGTCGCCGTCCAGCCCGCGCAGCAGCACGGCCAGGGCCTGCGCCCCGTCGTCCGGGAGCGGACCCACCCGGAGGCCGGGGTCGCCGTCGACCCCGCCGACCTGCAGGGTCCCGGGCGCGACCCGCAGCACGGGCACGGCCCGCGGCAGGAGGGGGCGATGGCTGTCGGTCACCGGCGGAGCCTGGCAGCCGGGTCGGCGCGCCGGCCCGCTCCGCCCACAGCCTGTGGACAAGGTTGTGGAGCACGTGGGGAGTGCTCGGCGTGGCGCTGTGCACGAGCGGGGGGCAGGACGGTGTCCCCGGGTCCGCGGGCCAGTCCGCGGGCGGGTGGAGGGTGTGGACGCACCCGGTGTCCACCGTCGATGTGCACCTGCACCCGACCGGGTGTCGGTGGGCTGGGCGAACCCGGCCGCGGTGGTTACGGTGCGTGCGTGCAGCACCCGACCACCCCGCGTCCCCGTTCGAGCGACCCGTCGGCCGGTGCGCTGTCGGTCGGCGGTGCAGGGCCCGTCGAGGTGCGGCGCAGCACCCGCCGGCGGCGCACCGTCACCGCCTACCGGCAGGACGGCCGCACCGTGGTGCTGATCCCCGCCTCGTTCAGCCGCTCCGAGGAGCGGACCTGGGTCGACCGGATGGTGGCCAAGCTGGAGACCCGCGAGCACCGCGGCCGCCGGACCCTGGGCAGCGACGACGAGCTGATGGTGCGGGCCCGCGGCCTGTCCGAGGCCTACCTGGGCGGGGTGCTGCCCAGCAGCGTGCGGTGGGTGGACAACCAGCACCGCCGCTGGGGCTCCTGCACCCCGGCCGACGGCACCATCCGGCTGTCCAGCCGGCTGCGGGACATGCCCGAGTACGTCGTGGACTACGTGCTGGTGCACGAGCTGGCCCACCTGCTGGAGCCCGCCCACGACGCCGCGTTCTGGGCGCTGGTGGAGCGGTACCCCCGCGCGGAGCGGGCCCTGGGCTACCTCGAGGGCGTCGAGGCGCGCACCGGGACCGGCTCCGCGCCGGAGTGATCAGGCCGGCTTCGGGGGCTCGGAGGCGTCCGTACCGCCGTCCTCGCCGTCGTCCGTGCTCTCGTCGGTGCTCTCGTCGAGGTCCAGACCGGCGGTGAGCCGGTCGAACTCGTCCTGCTCGGCCGCGGTCTCGGCCGCCGTCCGCTGACCCTGCCGGCCGACGAAGTCCAGCGGCTCGTCGAGGTCCTCGGCCGAGGGCAGCAGGTCCGGGTGCGACCACAGCCCGTCGCGGGCCTCCGTGCCGTGCTGGGCGGCCATCGCGGCCCAGACGGTGGCAGCGTCGCGCAGCCGGCGGGGCCGCAGCTGCAGCCCGACCAGCGTGGCGAAGGTCTGCTCGGCCGGGCCGCCCGACGCCCGGCGCCGCCGCATCGTCTCGGCCAGCGCGCCGTGCCCGGGCAGCCGCTGCCCGGCGGCCGCGGTGACGACCACGTCGACCCAGCCCTCGACCAGGGCCAGCAGGGTCTCCAGGCGCAGCAGCGCGCGCTGCTGCTCGGGGGTCTCGGCCGGCTCCAGGACGCCGCTGCCCAGCAGCTGATGCAGCTTCTCCGGGTCCTGCGGGTCGAACCCACCCTCCATGCCGCCCATCGCGTCCTCGAGGCCGCGCTGGATGGCGTCGGCGTCGACGTGGATGCCGCGGGCGTAGGCGTGCACGGCGTCGGTGATCTGCTGGCGCAGCCACGGCACGTGGGCGAACAACCGCTGGTGGGCCGCCTCGCGCAGGGCGAGGAACAGCCGGACCTCCTCCTCGGGGCGGTCCAGGCCCTCGCGGAAGGCGTCGATGTTCTGCGGCACCAGCGCGGCGGTGCCGGCCGGGGTCAGCGGCAGCCCGACGTCGGTGCTGGTGACGACCTCGTCGGCGAGCTTGCCCAGGGCCTGGCCGACCTGCGCGCCGAACATGACCCCGCCCATCTGGCCCATCACGCCGGCCAGTGGACCGGCCATCGCCGCCGCCTCGGCCGGCAGCGCCGCGGTCATGGCGGCCACGACGCGCTCGGCGAGGGGGTCGATCAGCGCACCCCAGGCGGGCAGCGTCTGCTCCAGCCAGTCGACCCGGGACCAGGCCAGCGTGCGCTCGACGCCCGAGGGCAGCTCGGTGGCCTGGTCCAGCCAGAGGTCGGCCAGGCGCAGGGCCTCGGTGACCTCGCTGCGCTCGGCGGCCGAGGTCGGCTGGTGGCCGGCGGCGAGCTGGCTGATCGCGCCCTGCCGGGCGAGGTCCCAGTTCACCGGGCCGCCGGACCACGACATCAGCTTCTGCAGCTCGGCGAACAGCGGCATCTTGCCCAGCAGGTCCTCGGGCGACCCGCCGCCGGCCCCGCCGAACAGCGCGCCGAAGCCGAAGGGGTCGGCGGGGTTGCCCCCGCCGGGCCCGTTCTGGTCGCGCCGCTCCGGGTCGCGGTCGGAGGGGCCGAATCCGAAGGGGACGTCGCTCATGACCACCACGGTAACCGCGTCGGGCCGGTCCACCGGGTCGGCGGCGGACGCCCTGGGCGAACACCCGCACCGGCGCCGAGCACGGCCGCTGCCAGCGGGGTCACCTACTGTCGGCCCCCGTGAGCCGTCGTGTGACCGTCCTCGTCGCGGGTGTGGTGCTGCTGCTGGGGTTCGGCCTCGTCGGCACGCTGGTCCCGGTGCCCTACGTCGCGCAGGTGCCCGGCCCGACCTACAACACCCTCGGCGACCTCGACGGCGACCCGATCATCAGCGTGGCCGGCCGCGACCGCAACGACGTCAGCGGCAACCTGAACCTGACCACCGTCGGCGTGCCCCAGCGGCCGCTGACCCTGGTCGGCGCGGTGCAGGGCTGGTTCGACGACGAGGTCTCGGTCGTCCCCCGGGACACCGTGTACCCGCCGGACCAGTCGGTCGAGGAGACCCAGCAGCAGAACCGGCAGGCGTTCCTCACCTCGGAGCAGTCGGCGAACGCCGCCGCGCTCGGCGAGCTGGGGTACCCGGAGAAGGTCGTCGTGCAGAGCGTGGCCGACGACTCGCCCTCGGCCGGGCAGCTCGAGGCCGGCGACGCCCTGGAGGCCGTGCAGGGGACGCCGACCCCGGACACCGACACCCTCGACGCCGTCCTGACCGCGATCCCGGCCGGCACCGCCGTCGCCGTGGACTACACCAGGCAGGGCGAGGCCGGCCAGGCGACGGTGACCACCGCCTCCGGCGACGGCCGGGACGGGTCCTTCCTGGGCATCGGGGTGCTGGAGACCCCCTCGGCGCCGTTCACTGTGGACATCCGGGTCGACGACGTCGGCGGGCCCTCGGCCGGGCTGATGCTGACCCTGGGGATCATCGACCTGGTCGGGGACACCGACCTGACCGAGGGCGCGGTCATCGCCGGCACCGGCACCATCGACGCCGACGGCACGGTCGGCCCGATCGGCGGCATCCCGCTGAAGATGATCGCCGCGCGCGACATCGACGCCCAGCTGTTCCTGGTCCCCGCCGACAACTGCGAGGAGGCCCTGGCCAACGCCCAGCCCGGGCTGCCGATGGCCCGGGTGGCCACCCTCGAGGACGCCCTGACGGCGCTGGCGACCTTCCGGGACGGCGGCACCCCGTCGCCCTGCACCGCCGGCGACTGACCGCTCCCGCCCGGGCACCCAGGCGGGCGTGGTGTGCTTGGGCGCGACCGGGAACCCGGGGGCGGCCGCGGCAGTTGAGCAGACGTCCCCAGCCTCTCCGGTCAGGCTGCCCCCCGCGCCTGTCGGGCGGCTGTCGGCGACCGGTCGGTCAGCTGTGATCCCCGGCGGTCGCCGCAGCAGGACGACGAACTCGAGCAACTGAAGGAGCCCGCCCCGTGACCATGCGGCCACCCGTGCCGGTGCCGACCCTGTCCCGGCGCGCCAAGCTGGTCATCGGCGTCATCGCCGTCCTGCTGGTGCTGTTCACCGTGATCGGCACCCTGACCAACGTCTACGTCGACTTCCTCTGGTTCGACGAGACCGGCTACACCGAGGTGTTCTGGACCGAGATCCAGACCCGGGTGCTGCTGTTCGCCGTCGCCGGCGTCGCCACCGGCGGCCTGGTGGCGCTGGCGGTGTACCTGGCCTACCGGTTCCGCCCGACGTTCCGGCCGATGAGCCTGGAGCAGCAGAACCTCGAGCGCTACCGCCAGTCGATCGAGCCCCGCCGCACCCTGGTGCTGGTGGCGCTGGCCGTCGTCCTGGGCCTGTTCGCCGGGTTCACCGCGCAGGGCAGCTGGGAGACCTGGCTGACCTTCCGCAACTCCACCCCGTTCGGCACCGTCGACCCGCAGTTCAGGCTGGACAACTCCTTCTTCGTCTTCGAGCTGCCCTTCTACCGGCTGGTGCTCGGCTTCGGGTTCGCCATCGCGATCCTGGCGCTGATCGGCTCGCTGCTGACGCACTACGTGTTCGGCGGCCTGCGGCTGCAGACCCCGGGCCAGAAGCTGTCGGGCGCGGCCCGGGTGCAGCTGTCGGTCCTGCTGGGCCTGTTCGTGGCGCTCAAGGCGGTGGCCTACTGGCTGGACCGCTACAGCACCGTCTACTCCGACCGCGGCGGGGTGTTCACCGGCGCCAGCTACACCGACGTCAACGCCCTGCTGCCGGCCAAGACGATCCTGGTCTTCGTCGCCGCCATCTGCGCGATCGCGTTCTTCGCCAACATCGTGGTCCGCAACTTCGCGCTGCCGGCCGCCTCGCTGGTGCTGCTGATGCTGTCCTCGCTGGTCATCGGCGTGGCCTACCCGTCGATCGTGCAGCAGTTCGTCGTCCGGCCCACGCCGGACGAGAAGGAGGCGGCGTACATCTCGCGGGCCATCGACGCGACCCGCGAGGCCTACGACATCAGCGACGTCGACTACGTCCAGTACGCCCAGGACCAGACGACGGACACCGCGACCGACGCCGACGCCGCGGCCGCCGCGACCGAGCTGGCCGGCTCGCCGACGGTGTCCAACATCCGCCTGCTGGACCCCAACGTCCTGTCCGACACGTTCACCGCGCTCCAGCAGATCCGCAACGTGTACGGCTTCCCGGCCCGCCTGGACGTCGACCGCTACACCGTCGACGGCGTCACCCAGGACTACGTGGTGGCCGCCCGCGAGCTCGACCAGTCCAACCTGTCGGACAACCAGAGCAGCTGGATCAACCGGCACGCGGTCTACACCCACGGCAACGGCTTCGTCGCAGCACCCGCCAACCAGGTGGTCAGCGGCGCCAACAACGGCGGCCAGCCGAACTTCACCACCGGCGACCTGCCGACCACCGGCAACATCCCGGTGGAGCAGGCCCGGATCTACTACGGCGAGCTGCTCAACGACAACGGCACCGACGTCTACTCGGTGGTCGGGTCCGCCGACGGCGAGGGCGACCGGGAGTTCGACCGGCCGGAGTCCGGGTCCGACGAGGGCCAGGTCAACTTCACCTACGACGGCGACGGCGGCGTCTCGATCGGCAGCTTCTTCCGGCAGCTGACCTTCGCCATCTACTACCGCGAGCGGAACTTCATCCTCTCCGGTGCGGTGAACGACAACTCCCGGGTGCTCTACGTCCGGGACCCGCTGGACCGGGTGGAGAAGGCGGCCCCGTTCCTGACGGTGGACGGCGACCCGTACCCGGCGGTCGTCGACGGCCGGGTGACCTGGATCCTCGACGGCTACACGACGTCGGACGCGTTCCCCTACGCCGAGCAGATGCAGCTGGGCGAGGCGACCACCGACGCGCTCACCGGCACCGGGACGACGGCGCTGCCCAACGAGACGTTCAACTACGTCCGGAACTCGGTCAAGGCCACCGTGGACGCCTACACCGGTCAGGTCACGCTCTACGCCTGGGACGAGGAGGACCCGGTGCTGGCCACCTACATGCAGGCCTTCCCGGGCGTCGTGCAGCCCAAGTCGGAGATGCCCGACGACCTGGTCAGCCACGTCCGGTACCCCGAGGACCTGTTCAAGCTGCAGCGCGACGTACTGACCCGCTACCACGTCAGCGACGCCGGGGACTTCTACAACCAGAACGACCGCTGGCAGATCCCGGACGACCCGACGATCGACGGCAGCACCGCCGCGCAGCCGCCGTACTACATCCTGGCCCAGCGGCCCGGTGACCCCGGGGCGAGCTTCCAGCTGACCAGCGCGCTCAACGCGTTCAACCGGGAGAACCTGTCGGCGTTCATCTCCGCGTCCTCGGACCCCGGGGACTACGGCCAGCTGCAGGTGCTCCGATTGCCGGGGAACACGCCCTACCAGGGACCCAGCCAGGTGCAGAACGCCATGACGTCGAACGAGGCGGTGGCGTCGAACCTGAACATCCTGCGGCAGGGCAACGACGTCCGGTTCGGCAACCTGCTGACCCTGCCCATCGGGGACGCCGGTCTGCTGTACGTCGAACCGGTGTACGTGCAGGCCCGGTCCAACAACGGGTTCCCGCTGCTGCAGAAGGTGATCGTCAACTACCAGGGCCGGATCGGGTACGGCGACACCCTCGCCGCCGCGCTGGACCAGGTGTTCGGCGCCGGCGCCGGCGCCTCGGCACCGGACAGCGGGACGACGCCGGACACCGGTGGTGACGGCAGCAGCAGCTCGCCGACCACCTCGGCGCCGACGACCACCGCTCCGCCCTCGGACGGCGGCGGGGGCGACGTGGTCGTGGACTCGGCGACCGCGCAGGCGATCGCCCAGATCCAGCAGGCGCTGCAGGACCTGGCCGCCGCGCAGGCCTCGGGCAACTTCGCCGCGGTCGGCACGGCCCAGCAGGCCCTCGCCGACGCGTCGGCGGCGTTCCAGGCGGCGCAGTCCGCGGCCACGGCCAGCGGCGCCGCGGCCAGCCCCACGGGCTGACCCCGGGTGGGACCACCCCGGCCCGCTGGGCTAGGGTGGTCCTACCGACGCGGGGTGGAGCAGCTCGGTAGCTCGCTGGGCTCATAACCCAGAGGTCGCAGGTTCAAATCCTGCCCCCGCTACCACGATCACCGCGGCCCCGGACTCGACACGAGTCCGGGGCCGCGGTGTTTCCCGGGGTGCGGTGCGTCTCGGGCCCGGGCGGGCGGAGCCGGCACGGCAGGGTGTGCACCGTCACGTGCCCCGGGTTCGACGCCGACCCGGGGGCGGGGTAATGTCTTCCTTGCGACGCGGGGTGGAGCAGCTCGGTAGCTCGCTGGGCTCATAACCCAGAGGTCACAGGTTCAAATCCTGTCCCCGCTACCACCACGAAGGCCCGGACTCCTCGGAATCCGGGCCTTCGTCGCATCCGCATCCGGGGTCAGGCGGTGGGCGGCTCGCCGGCCCAGGCCCGGTGCAGCAGAGCGGTGACGCCGTCCCGGGTGACCGGGCGGGGGTTGGCGTACGGGCTGGCCAGCACCTGGTCGGCGACCACGTCGACGTCGGCCTCGGCCATGCCGAGCTCGGCCAGCGAACGGGGCGCACCCAGCTCGCCGGCCAGGTCCCACAGCGCCCGCGCCGGGTCGGCCCCCAGGCCCAGGGCGCCCACCGCGTCGGGCACGGCCGGGGCGTTGAAGGCCAGGGCGTGCGGCAGGACGACGGTGTGGGTGGGCGCGTGCGGCAGGTCCAGCGTGCCGCCGAGGGCGTGGCAGAGCTTGTGGTGCAGGGACATCGTGGTGGCTCCCAGCACCGCCCCGCACAGCCACGCCCCGTACTGGGCGTCGCCGCGGGCCTCCAGGTCGGCCGGCTCGGCGGCGATCCGCGGGAGCGCGGACACCAGCGCGCGGACGCCCTCGGCGGCCATCAGCGAGACGATCGGCGTGCCGTCGGGGGCGTAGAGCCCCTCCACGGCGTGCGCGATCGCGTTCATGCCCGAGGTCACCGACATGGCGACCGGCAGGGGCAAGGTGAGCTCCGGGTCGTAGACCACCGACACCGGCAGCACCCGCGGGTCCCGGCCGGTCTTCTTGACCCCGTCGGCGGTCAGGCCCCAGACGGGGGT
Source organism: Klenkia terrae (assembly GCF_037083865.1). Classification (NCBI taxonomy): domain Bacteria; kingdom Bacillati; phylum Actinomycetota; class Actinomycetes; order Geodermatophilales; family Geodermatophilaceae; genus Klenkia; species Klenkia terrae. Next base: position 103,063 of record NZ_JBAPLV010000005.1, read on the forward strand.
CATCTCCGACCCGGCGTAGGTGGTGGGCACGGCGAGCACCGGCAGCCCGTGCTCCAGGGCGATCGCCTTGCCCAGCCCGACCGCCGACCCGCCGCCCACGGCCACGCAGCCGTCGGCGCCCAGCTCGGCGGCCAGGGCCTGCGCGCGGTGGGCGACCTCGACCGGGACGTGCATCCGCGCCTCGGCCAGCACCCCGGCGGCCCGGTCGCCCAGGGCGTCGGCGACCAGCTGCCCGGTGGCCGCCTGCTCCGGGGAGCACAGCACCAGCACCCGGGTCAGGCCGAGCGCGGCGACCTCCTCGGGCAGCCGGGCCAGCGAGCCGGGGCCGAAGACCACCCGCATGGGCAGCGCGGTGTGGGTGAAGGACCTCATGCCGGCAGCAGCGAGAGGTCGAAGGTGAGCGTGCGGAACGGGTTGGCCAGCCCGACCTCTGCCGCCCGGGCGGGGTCGTCGACCTCGGGCACGTCGCGGACCAGGGAGTCCTTGACCCCGAAGACGGCGTCGGAGTCCAGGTAGGGGCTGTCGGCGACGAAGACGTGCGTGGTCACCGGCCGGAACCCCTCGGCGGCGGCGATGAAGTGCAGGTGCGCGGGCCTGTTGGGGTGCCGGGCGGTGGCGGCCAGCAGCCGGCCGACCGGGCCGTCGTCGGGGATCGGGTAGTAGCGCGGGACGACCGAGCGGAACCAGAACCGGCCGTCGTCGTCGGTGGTGAAGATGCCGCGCAGGTTCCCGGCGGGCTGCAGGTCGGGCTGCTGGACGTCGTAGAAGCCGTCCTCGTTGGTCTGCCAGACGTCGACGGTCGCCCCGGCCAGCGGGGCGCCGTCGGGGCCGGTGACCTGGCCGGACACCAGGCACGGGGTGCCCTTGCCGTCCAGGGCGATGTCGTCGCCGAGCTCGCGGACGGGGGAGGCGACCATGTGGAAGGGGCCCAGCACGGTGGACTCGGTGGCCGTGCCGCCGGTGCGGTGGTTGATCGTCTCCACCAGCATCGACAGCCCCAGCACGTCCGAGAGCAGGATGAACTCCTGCCGGGTGGGCGTGCAGGTCTGGCCGGTCTCGGTGAGGAAGCCGATCGCGGCCTCCCACTCGGCCTCGGTGAGCTCGACGTCCTTGGCGAAGTCGTGCAGGTGGCGGACCAGCGAGGTCAGCACCTGCCGCAGCCGCGGGTCCGGGGTGCCGGCGAAGGACGCCGCGACGACCTCGGCGGACCGCTCCTCGCTGAACAGCTCGCCGCTCACGAGCGGTCCAGCACGGTGCGCAGGGCCGCGCCCAGCGCGGCGTCGGGATCGGGGGAGGCCTCGGCCCAGCGGGCGGCCACGTAGCCGTCCGGGCGGACCAGCAGGGCGCCGCCGTCGGACACCCCGCGCAGCCGGGCCCAGTCGCCGTAGAGGTCGTCGTGCGACCGGCCGGGGCCGATCAGCGCCGTGCCGACGTCGAGGCCGAGGTCGGCGCCGACGGCGTCGGCCGCGGACACCCAGCCCTCGCCGCCGATGCCGGTGACCACGGTGAACCGGCCGTGCCCGACCAGGTCCAGGGTGGACACCTGCCGGCGGTGGTCGGTGGTCAGCCAGGCGTGCGGCAGCTTGGCGCCGGGCCGGGAACTGGGGTGGTGGTACAGCTCGAGGTCCCGGGTGGGCTCCTCGGGCGGCGTCCCGTCCGGGACGACGGCGGCCGACGCGTAGCGCTGGTCCAGCTCCACGCCGTGGCAGTTGAACTCGTAGTCCTTGAACGCGATGGCCTCGCGCAGCGCGGCCCGCTGCTTCTCCGCCTCCGGCGTGGCCTCCTTGCGGGCGGCCATGTGGGCGACCATCTCGTCCGGGTCCTCGGTGGACAGCAGGCCCAGGGCGTCGAAGATCCGGGCGGTGTCCCCGATCGACTGGTTCGCCCGGTCGACGACCTGCTTGCCCACCGGGGAGCGCTCGGCGGAGTAGCTGTCCAGCAGCCCCGGCCCGGCCTGGCCCTTCACCACCGCGGCGAGCTTCCAGGCCAGGTTGAAGGAGTCCTGGATGGAGGTGTTGGAGCCCAGCCCGTTCGACGGCGGGTGCCGGTGCACGGCGTCCCCGGCGCAGAAGACCCGGCCCGAGGAGTAGGACTCGGCGTAGAGGTGGTTGACCGTCCAGGCCGAGGAGCTCTCGATCCGCACCGGGACCTCGTCGTCACCGATCAGCTTGCGCACGATCGACAGCGCGTAGTCCTCGGTGAGGTCGGGCGCCGGGCCGTCGATGTCGTAGCCCCACACGATCAGCCAGCGGTGCCACGGCCGGACCATCCGCACCAGGCCGGCGCCGATGCCGCCGACGTCCGCGCCGGGCTGCAGCACCCAGTAGAGGACCGAGGGCCGGTCGGCGACCAGGTGGGTGAGGTCGGCCTCGAAGACGATGTTGATCGAGCCGCCGACACCCATCCGGCCCTCCAGCGGCAGGTCCAGGTCGGCGGCCACCTGCGAGCGGCCGCCGTCGGCGCCGACCACGTACCGCGCCCGGATGTCGTAGGAGTCCCCGCGCACCCGGTCGCGGACCCGCACGGTCACGCCCTCGTCGTCCTGGGTGAGGGAGAGGTACTCGGTGTCGAAGCGGACCCGGGCGCCGCGGGACTGCGCGTTGTGCAGCAGCACCGGCTCCATGAGGTCCTGCGGCATGTCGCAGATCCGGGTGGGGGAGGCCGCCGTGTAGTCGGCCAGCCGGTCGGGCCGGGGGCCCCAGCTGTGCAGCCGGCCCAGCTCCTCCCCGGCGATCGAGGTGCAGTAGACGAGGTTGCCCATCAGCTCCTGCGGGGCGGCCTCGGCGGCCACCTCCTCCTCGACGCCCAGGTCGCGGAGCACCTCCATGGTGCGCTGGTTGGTGATGTGCGCCCGGGGCGTGTCGGCCAGCCGGCCGTACTTGGTGATCACCAGCGTGTCCACGCCGTAGGTGGCCAGGGCGAGGGCGGCGGCCGAGCCGGCCGGGCCGCTGCCGACCACCAGGACGTCGGTCTCGACGACGGTGCGGCCCTCGGGCGGGACGACGGGGGTGCTGGGGGACGACATGCGGTGCTTCCTCCACGGCGGTGTGGCCGTTCGCCTGACGAACGGGGCTTCGCTGGACGGTCGGTCCACGTCGAGTCAAGCCCGTGGCCCCCGTCCCGTCAACGCCGGACGCGTCGAGGTCACGGCTGTGCATCGGCCGTGCGGGAGCTGATTGACAGCGCGGAGCGTGGCGTACTTCACTTCGACCGCTCTACGCACGCTCGTTCGTCTGGCGAACGGCGCCCCGTCACCCCCTGGAGTCCTCGTGCACCGTCGCACCCTCTCTCGCCCGGCACTCGCCCGGGCGGTCGCCGCCACCGGCGCCGGCCTGCTGGTCCTCACCGCCTGCGGGGGCGGGCTGGGCTCGGCCGACGGGGGAGGGGAGGACGGCAGCACGCTGACGATCGGCTACGTCACCCCGCAGACCGGCCCGCTGGCCGCCTTCGGCGAGGCCGACAGCTTCGTGGTGGACCAGATGACCGACTACTTCGCCGACAACCCGCTCGAGCTCGGGGGCACCAGCTACGACGTCGAGATCGTCGTCAAGGACACCCAGTCGGACTCCGTGCGGGCCGGCGAGGTGACCGCCGAGCTGATCAACGACGACGGCGCGGACCTGATCCTGGCCGCCTCCACGCCGGACACGGTCAACCCGGTGGCCGACCAGTGCGAGGCCAACGGCGTCCCGTGCATCACCACCGCTGCCCCCTGGCAGCCCTACTTCTTCGGCCGCGGCGCCTCGGAGGGTGACTCCTTCGACTGGACCTACCACTTCTTCTGGGGCCTGGAGGACGTCGAGGCGGTCTACCAGGACATGTGGAGCCAGGTGGACACGAACAGCCAGGCGGGAGCGCTGTGGCCCAACGACCCCGACGGCAACGCCTGGTCCGCGGACTTCCCCGGCGTGGTGTCCGAGAACGGGTACACGATCACCGACCCGGGCCTCTACGAGAACGGCACCCAGGACTACAGCGCGCAGATCTCGGCCTTCCAGGCCGCCGACGCGCAGATCCTGCTCGGCGTGCCGATCCCGCCGGACTTCGCCACCTTCTGGCAGCAGGCCCAGCAGCAGGGCTACAGCCCGCGGATCGCGACCGTGGCCAAGGCGCTGCTGTTCCCCTCGGCCGTCGAGGCCATCGGCGACTCCGCCGACGGGCTGTCCACCGAGGTGTGGTGGACCCCGGAGTACCCGTTCGAGAGCTCGCTGACCGGGCAGTCGGCGCAGGAGCTGGCCGACGCCTACGAGGCCGGGACCGGCCAGCAGTGGACCCAGCCGATCGGCTTCGTGCACGCGCTGTTCGAGGTGGCCGTCGCCGCGCTGACCGAGGCCGACAGCACCGACGGGCAGGCGGTCGTCGACGCCCTCGCCGACCTGCAGGTGTCGACCGTGGTCGGCGACCTGGACTGGACGTCGGGCCCGGTGCCCAACGTGGCCAAGACCCCGCTGGTCGGTGGCCAGTGGCGGGCGACCGAGGGCGGCGAGCACCCGTTCGAGCTGGTCATCGTCAGCAACTCCGAGCACCCGGAGATCCCCACCGCCGGCACCGTCGAGCCGCTGGGCTGATGACCGTCCCGCTGCTGGAGGTCAGCGGGGTCGGCAAGCGCTTCGGGAAGCTCACCGTGCTGGAGGACGTCTCGTTCTCCCTGGCCCCCGGTGAGGCCCTGGGCGTGGTCGGTCCCAACGGGGCCGGGAAGTCCACCCTGCTCAACGTGGTCGCCGGGGTCCTCCCCGCCGACGGCGGCCGGGTCGTCCTCGACGGCACCGACGTCACCCGCACCGACGCCGCGGCCCGCTGCCGCGGCGGCATCGGCCGCAGCTACCAGGTGCCCCGGCCCTTCGGCGGCATGACGGTGTTCGAGAACGCCCTGGTGGCCGCGTCCTTCGGGGCGGGGCTGCGCGGGCGGGCCGCGGCCGACGCGGCCTTCGCCGCACTGGTGACCGCCGGGCTCGACCGCCAGGCCGACACCCCGGCCGGCACGTTGCGGCTGCTGGACCGCAAACGGCTCGAGCTGGCCCGGGCGCTGGCCACCGGGCCGCGGCTGGTGCTGCTGGACGAGATCGCCGGCGGGCTCACCGAGGCCGAGGTGCCCGCGCTGGTGGAGACCGTCCGGCAGCTGGGCCGGGAGGGCGTGGCCGTCGTCTGGATCGAGCACGTGGTGCACGCGCTGGTCGCCGTGGTCACCCGCCTGATGTGCCTGACCTACGGCAAGGTGCTGGCCGTCGGCGACCCGCAGGCGGTGCTCGCCGACCCGCAGGTCATCGAGGTGTACCTGGGCACCACCATGGCCGGGGACGACCCGGGCCTCGGGGACGCCGCGTGACCCCGCTGCTGGAGGTCGACGACGTCGACGTCTCCTACGGCGACGTCCCGGCGCTGACCGGTCTGACGGTCACCGTCGCCGAGGGCGAGACGCTCGCGGTGATCGGGGCCAACGGGGGCGGCAAGTCCACCCTGCTCAAGACGGTCGCCGGGGTGCTCCGGCCCCGGCGCGGGGACGTGCGGCTGGACGGGGAGTCGCTGGCGGGGGTCCCGGCGCACCGCCGGGTCGGCCGCGGGATCGCGATGAGCCCGGAGGGCCGGCGGTTGTTCCCCAGCCTCTCGGTGGAGGAGAACCTGCTGGTGGGCGCGCACTCCGGCCGACCCGGTCCGTGGGGCCTGGCCGCGGTCTACGAGCTGTTCCCGCTGGTGGCCGAGCGCCGGGCGCGCCCGGCGGCCAACCTGTCCGGCGGCGAGCAGCAGGCGGTGGCGATCGGCCGGGCGCTGATGGCCAACCCGCGGCTGCTGCTGCTGGACGAGGTGAGCCTGGGCCTGGCGCCGGTCGTGGTCGCCCAGCTGTACGCGGCGCTGCCGCGGATCACCGCCCAGGGGACGACGGTGCTGGTGGTCGAGCAGGACGTGCACCAGGCGCTGGCGGTGGCCGACCGGGTGCAGTGCCTGCTGGAGGGCCGCACGGTGCTCGAGGGCCCGGCGGCGTCGGTGGACATGGCCGCGCTGTCGGCCGCCTACTTCGGGGTGACGAGCACATGAGCTGGGTGAACGCCGTCGTGCAGGGGATCCTGCTGGGCGGGCTGTACGCACTGGTGGCGGCCGGGCTGTCGCTGGTCTTCGGCGTCATGCGGATCGTGAACCTCGCGCACGGGGTGCTCGCGGTGCTGGCCGCGTTCGGCGCCTACGTGCTGGGCGACGCCCTGGGGCTGCACCCGTTCCTGGCACTGCTGGTGGTGGTGCCGGTCATGGCCGCGGTCGGCTACGGCCTGCAGCGCGGGTTGCTGAACCGGGCGCTGGGCGGGGGCGAGCTGGCCCCGCTGCTGGTCACCTTCGGGCTGGCGATCGTGCTGCAGAACGCGCTGCTGGAGGCGTTCTCCGCGGACAGCCGCCGCCTGGACGTCGGGGCGCTGGGCACCGCGAGCATCCGGCTGGGCGACGGGCTGACCGTCGGGGTCTTCCCGCTGCTGGCCGCGGTCGTCGGCGTGCTGGTCATCGCCGCGATCGGCCAGTTCCTCGCCCGGACGGCGACCGGCCGGGCCATGCGGGCCACCAGCGACGACCGCGACGCCGCCGCGCTGATGGGCATCGACGGCCGGCACCTGTACGGGGTGGCGACGGCGATCGCGCTGGGCACGGTGGCCATCGCCGGGGTCTTCCTGGGCGCCCGCAGCACCTTCGACCCGGCCGCCGGCGGGGTCACGCTGATCTTCGCCTTCGAGGCGGTGGTCATCGGCGGGCTCGGTTCGCTGTGGGGGACGTTGCTGGGCGGCGTCGTCCTCGGGGTCGCCCAGGCGCTGGGCGCGGCGGTCGACCCGGCCTACGGCGTGCTCGCCGGCCACCTGGTCTTCCTGGTCGTGCTGGCCACCCGCCCGCGCGGTCTGCTGCCCTCGGCGGTGACCGCGTGACCGCCACCGTCGAGCGGGCGGCGTCCGCGCCCCGGGTGCGCCGGGGTGGCCGGGGTGCCTGGGTGGGTGCCGGGCTCGCCGTCGTCGCGGTCGCGGTGCTGGGCTACCTGCCGCTGCTGACCACCCGCGGCACCCAGGTCGACCTGGTCGGGCTGTTCAGCCTGGTCGTGCTGGGCACCATGTGGAACCTGCTGGCCGGCTACGGCGGCATGGTCTCGATCGGCCAGCAGGCCTACATCGGGGTCGGTGGCTACGGGCTGGTGTACCTGGCCTCGACCGTCGGGGTGGACCCGTTCCTCGCCGTCCCGGTGGCGGCGGTGGTCTGCGCGCTGCTGGCCTGGCCGACGTCCTACCTGGCGTTCCGGCTCAACGGGGGCTACTTCGCCATCGGCACCTGGGTGATCGCCGAGGTCGTCCGGCTGCTGGTCACCCAGGTCGACGCGCTGGGGGCGGGGTCCGGTGCGTCGCTGACCGGGTTCGCCGGCATCGACCCGACCTACCGGATCGCCTACGTCTACTGGCTCTCGCTGGCGATCGTCGTGGTCGTGGTGGGCGGGGTGTACCTGCTGATGCGCTCCCGGCTCGGGCTGGCGCTGACCGCGATCCGGGACGACCCGACCGCGGCGGGCTCGCTGGGCGTCGGGGTCACCCGGGCCAAGCGGGTGGTCTACGTCGCCGCCGCGGCGGGCTGCGGGCTGGCCGGGGCGATGATCGTGGCGAACACGCTGCGGGTGCAGCCCGGGTCGATCTTCTCCGTCGACTACTCGGCGATGATGATCTTCATCGTGGTGATCGGCGGGATCGGCACCATCGAGGGGCCGATCATCGGGGCGCTGGTCTTCTACGCCCTGCAGGACTCCCTCGCCGACCTGGGCAACTGGTACCTCGTGGTCGTCGGGCTGGTCGCGATCGCGGTCACGCTGCTGGCGCCGAAGGGGCTGTGGGGGCTGACCCGGGGCCGGGTCGAGCTGTTCCCGACCGGCCACCGGGTGGGAAGCCGCTGAGGGCCGGCGGCGTTGGCCGCGGCATGACCGCACCGTCGGAGACCACCGTCCGGGACGACCCCGAGCACAGCCGCTACGTGATCCTCGAGGGCGACCAGCGGGTGGGCCTGGCGGCCTACACCCGCTCCGGGGACACCTGGACCTTCACCCACACCGAGGTGGAGTCCGGGGAGGGGCACCACGGCCTGGGCGGCACGCTGGTCCGGGCCGCGCTGGACGACGTCCGCGCGGCCGGCGGCACCGTCGTCCCGCAGTGCCCGTTCGTGGCCGGCTGGATCGCCCGGCACCCGGAGTACCGGGACCTGGTGGAGCCGACCCGGTGAGGGACCCCTTCCCCCTCCACGCCGACGACCACGTCTACGGGGACCCGGACGCGCCGGTCACCGTGCTGGAGTACGGCGACTACGAGTGCCCGTACTGCGCGGCCGCCGCCCCGGTGCTCAAGGCGCTGGTCGACGGCTCGGACGGCGGCGTCCGGCTGGTCTTCCGCCACTGGCCGCTCCACGACACGCACCCCTACGCGCTGACCGCGGCCCTGGCCGCCGAGGCCGCCGGCGACCAGGGCGCCTACTGGGAGATGCACCACCTGCTCTACCAGCGGCAGGACCGGCTGACCGACGCCGACCTGGCCGGGTACGCCGTCGAGCTGGGCCTGGATCCCGCCCTGGCGGTGGGGGAGGCGGCCCAGCGCTACGGCGACAAGGTGGAGGCCGACTTCGCCACGGGGGTCGCGCTGGAGGTGCCGGGCACGCCGACGCTCATCATCGACGGCCAGCTGTTCAGCGGCCGGCCCGACCTGGCGGCGCTGCGCCGCGCGGTCGGCGCGGCCGGGCAGGGCTCCTCAGACCCGGACGCCGGGCTCCAGCCAGGGGCGCGGGGGAAGCGCCGGTGGCTCGTCGGACGCCGGCGAGCACAGCGGGAACCGCTCGCCCAGGGTGCGCAGCAGGAGGGTGCCGAGAACCGCTGCGGTCAGTGACCCCAGCAGGATCCCGATCTTGGCCTGCTCGCGCAGCAGCTCGTCGTCGAAGGCCAGGTCGGTGATGAACAGCGAGATGGTGAAGCCGATCCCGGCCAGGGTGGCGCCGGCCATCAGGTGCGACCAGCGCACGCCGCCGGGCAGCATGCCCCAGCCGGTCCGCAGCGCCACGACCGCACCGAGGGTGATCCCCACGGCGTTGCCGGCCACCAGCGCGACGGCCACGCCCAGGGTCACCGTCGAGGTGGCCGCGGCGCGCAGCGCCTCGCCGTCCAGCACCACCCCGGCGTTGGCCAACCCGAAGACGGGGACGACGAGGTAGGCCGTCCAGCGGTGCAGCGACTCCTGCAGTCTGGCGTTGGCCGGCACGGTCGAGGCGACCGCGAGCTTGGTGGACCGCGCCTTGGCCGCGTCGGGGTCCTCGCGCAGCGCCCGGCCGAACGCCGCCGTGCGCTCGACCTCCTTGCGGCTGGGCGGCCGCGCGGGCAGCAGGAGGCCCAGCACGACGCCGGCCAGCGTGGCGTGCACCCCGGACTCGTGCACGGCCAGCCACAGTGCGATCCCGGTCAGCACGTAGGGGGTCAGCCGCCACACCCCGAGCCAGCGCAGCGCCAGCAGCACGAGCACCAGGACCCCGGCGACGGCGAGCGCGGGCAGCACGAGCTCGTCGGAGTAGAACAGCGCCATCACGCCGATCGCGCCGATGTCGTCGACGATCGCCAGGGTCAGCAGGAACAGCCGCAGCCGGTCCGGGCAGCGCGGCCCGAACAGCGCCAGCACGCCCAGCACGAAGGCGGTGTCGGTGCTCATCACGATGCCCCAGCCGCTGGCTGCCTCCCCGCCGGGGTTGAAGGCCAGGTAGACCAGCGCCGGGACGGCGAGCCCGCCCAGCGCGCCCAGCGCCGGGGCGGCCACCGAGCGCCGGTCACGCAGCTCGCCGGTGGCAACCTCGCGGGTGATCTCCAGGCCGACGACCAGGAAGAACAGCGCCATGGCGCCGTCGTTCACCCAGTGCCGCAGGTCCATCGACAGCTCGACGCCGCCGACGCCGATGCTCGCGGTGGTCGACCAGAACGAGTCGTAGCCGGCCGCCCAGGGCGAGTTGGCCCAGGCCAGGGCCAGCAGTGTGCCGACCAGCAGCAGCGCGGAGCCGCCGGCCTCGGTGCCCATGTAGAGCTTCGAGGACGGCGAGAGGGTCGGGACCGACACGCGGAGGGCGGGTCCGGGGCGGGGGGCCTGGGTCATGCGGTGTGCCTCCCGAGCGGTGGTACGGCGGGTCAGGGGGCCAACCCGGAGATCAGAGCACGTGTTCCCCGTACATCTCGCCCAGCGGGTCGGCGATGAGCTCGATGCGGGCACCGTCGGGGTCGCGGAAGTAGACCGAGACGCCGCTGTGCACCGCGTGGTCCACGCCGGCCTCGGTCAGCTTGGCCACCAGGGCCTCCCAGCGGCTGGGCTCCACGCTGATCGCCACGTGGTGCAGCCCGCCGAGCACCTCGGCGTAGGGACCGACGTCCAGGCCCGGGAAGTCGAAGAACGCCAGCAGGTTCGAGTTGCCGATGTCGAAGAAGAAGTGCGAGCTGCCCGGGTAGTCGCGGTTGTCGATCAGCTCGGTGAGCGGGAAGCCGAGCACGCCCTGGTAGAAGGCGATCGTGCGCTCGACGTCGCTGCTGATCAGCGCGGTGTGGTGCAGGCCGCGGGCGGTGGAGGCGGGGCGCTCGCCGGCCGGCCGCAGGTGCTGGTCGCGGATCCGGGCGCGGGTGGCCTCGATGGCGGGGAGGTCGACGGTCATGGGGACAGCGTGCGCCCGGTTGGATGACGTGTCAACGACAGCGGTCTAGGCTGTGGCCGTGACCTGGTTGGACGACGAGCAGCAGCACCTCTGGCGGCGGTGGCTGCTGCTGACCACCCGGCTGCCCGCGGCGCTGAACCGCCAGCTGCAGGCGGACAGCGACCTGTCGCTGGCCGACTTCGACGTGCTGGTGAAGCTGTCGGAGACCGACGGCGGGCGGGTGCGCTCGCGCGAGCTGTGCGCGGCGCTGGGCTGGGAGAAGAGCCGGCTGTCCCACCACCTGACCCGGATGGGCGTCCGCGGCCTGGTCGAGCGCACCGGCGCCGCCGGCGACGCCCGCGGCTCCGACGTCGTGCTGACCCCGGCCGGCCGGGCCGCGATCGAGGCCGCGGCGCCCGCGCACGTGGACACCGTGCGGGAGCTCTTCTTCGCCGACCTGACGCCGGCGCAGCTGCAGGTGCTGACCGCGCTGACCGACCGCGTGCTGGACCGGCTGCCCGACTGAGCTGTCGAGGTCCGGGCCTCAGCCGCGGTGGCGGAGGTCCTCGGTGATGTCCGCGGCGGCCTGCAGCACGGCCGGCAGCAGCCGTCCGCGCAGCTCCTCGGGGGTGACCCGGGTGGTGTGCGAGGAGACGGTGACCGCCGCGAGGACGCCGCCGTCCCGGTCGTGCACGGGGGCGGCGACGCACTGCACACCGGCCTCCAGCTCCTGCTCCAGCACGCAGACGCCGGACTCCCGGACGTCGTCGACCACCGCCCGCAGCTGGTCGACCGAGGTGAGCGTCTGCGGGGTGATCGGGGCCAGCTCGACCCCGGCCAGCACGTCGTCCAGCTCGGCGGTGGGCAGCCCGGCCAGCAGCACCCGGCCCATCGAGGAGGCGTACGCCGGGATCCGGGTACCCACCTCCACGTTCATGCTCATGATCCGGCGGTAGGGCACGCGCACCGTGTAGAGCACGTCGGAGCCCTCGAGCACGCCGGCCGACGCGGTCTCCTCGACGTCGGCGGCCAGCCGGGTCAGCCGCTCCCGGACGACGTCCCACACCGTGGTGGTCGCCAGGTAGGCCTGGCCCAGCTCGAGCACCCGGGGCCGCAGCGACCAGGTCTGCCCGTCGGTGACGACGTAGTCCAGGGACTGCAGGGTGTGCAGCAGCCGGCGCGCGGTGGCCGGGGCCAGCCCGACGGCGCGGGCGACCTCGGCCAGCGTGCGGCGCGGGTGCTCGCGGTCGAAGGCGCGGATGACGGCCAACCCGCGGTCCAGGGCGCGCACGTACTCCGTGCCCTCGCCGGTCCGCGGGTCGACCAGCCGGGGTGCAGCGGTCAGGCTCATCGGTCTCCTCTGCGGACGGCGGGGCACGAGGGTGCGGCTTCGCCTGGCGAACGGTACGGGACGCCGGACGCGTCTGGCCAGGTCACCGTCCTCCCGGGGGTCACCCCAGCGGTCGCTGGGCGGTGGCGAACCGGTCGGCCAGGTCCCGCGACACGGGCCGCCGGCGGGCCAGCGCGGCCGGCAGCAGCCGCAGCGCACCGGCGAGGGCGCGGGCCGCGGCGGGTTCCCGGACCGCCCGGGCGCCCAGCGCCGCGGTGTGCCGCAGCGCGGTCGCAACGGGGAGCCGGAGCCAGGTGACCAGCAGGTCGTTGCGGGTCTGCCGGGCCCAGCGGCCCGGTGCCACGTCCCCCGCGGCCGGGTCGTGCCGGGCGACGACGTCGGCGCAGTGGCTCAGCTGCCACCCGGCGGCGGCGAGGTCCAGGGCGAGCAGGTGCTCCTCGCCGCCGAAGAACAGCAGCCGGGAGAAGCCGCCGGTGGCCAGGTAGGCCTCGCGCCGGAGGACGGCGGCGAAGGCCGGGAAGCTGAGCGCGTCCGGGCCCGGTGCACCGGGGGAGCGGCCGACCGGGGCGCGGGCGAGCTTCTGGCTGACGGCGTCCTCCCGGCCGTCGGCCAGCAGCACCCGGGCGACGACGACGCCGAGCCGGGGGTGGGCCTCCAGCAGCTCGACGGTCCGCTCCAGCGCGCCGGGCGCCCACCACGAGTCGTCGTCGGCGAAGGCGACGTAGGGGGTCCCGGCCCGGCGGACGCCGTCGGTGCGGGCGGCCGCGCCGGCGTTGCGCGGCAGGGCCAGCACCGTGGCGCCCAGCCGGCGGGCCGCGGCGGCCGAGCCGTCCCGGGAGCCGTTGTCCACCACGACCACCTCGGGACCGGCGGGCAGGGCGCGCAGCGTACGCAGCAGCGATGCCCGGCGGTCCCGGGTGGCGACGACGACGGACACGCGGTCGGCGAGGGTGCTCACCGGACCCCGGTGCCCACCTCCGCCGGCCGGCCATGCAGGGATCTCAGGCGAGCATCTGCTCCAGGTCCGCCAACAGGTCGGTGGCGTCCTCGATGCCGACGGACAGCCGGACCAGGTCGGCGGGCACCTCCAGCGCGGAGCCGGCGACCGAGGCGTGCGTCATCCGGTGCGGGTGCTCGACGAGGGACTCCACGCCGCCCAGGGACTCGGCCAGGGTGAACACCTGGGCGCGCTCGCAGACGGCCAGCGCCGCCTCCTCGCCGCCGCGCAGCCGGAACGACAGCATCCCGCCGAAGCCCGACATCTGCTTCGCCGCGATCTCGTGGCCGGGGTGGTCCGGCAGCCCGGGGTACAGCACCGAGGAGACCGCCGCGTGGGAGGTCAGGAACTCGGCCACCTCCCCGGCGTTCGCCTGGTGCCGGTCCATCCGCACGCCGAGGGTCTTGATGCCGCGCATGACCAGCCAGGCGTCGAAGGGCCCGGCGACCGCGCCCATCGCGTTCTGGTGGAAGGCCAGCTGCTCACCGAGCTCGGCGGTGCCGGCGACCAGCGCCCCGCCGACGACGTCGGAGTGCCCGCCCAGGTACTTCGTCGTGGAGTGCACGACCACGTCGGCGCCCAGGGTCAGCGGCTGCTGCAGGTAGGGCGAGGCGAAGGTGTTGTCCACCGCGAGCAGCGCGCCGTGCTCGTGCGCCAGCTGGGCCAGCGCGGCGATGTCGGCGATGCCCAGCAGCGGGTTGGTCGGCGTCTCGCACCAGACCAGCTTCGTGGTCGGCCGGAACGCGGCCCGGACGGCGTCCAGGTCACCGAGGTCGACCGGGGTGTGGTCGACGCCCCAGCGCTGCAGCACCTTGCTGATCAGCCGGAACGTGCCGCCGTAGGCGTCGATCGGGATGACCAGGTGGTCGCCGGGGTTCAGCACGGTGCGCAGCAGGGCGTCCTCGGCGGCCAGCCCGGAGGCGAACGCCAGGCCGGTGGCGCCCTGCTCCAGGGACGCCAGCGCGTCCTGCAGCGCGGTGCGGGTCGGGTTGGCGCTGCGGCTGTACTCGTAGCCCTGGCGCAGCCCGCCGACACCGTCCTGCTTGTAGGTGCTGGTCAGGTGCAGCGGGACGACGACGGCGCCGGTGGTCGGGTCGGGCTCCTGGCCGGCGTGGATCGCCCGGGTGCTGAAGCCGTGCGTCGACGCGGGGGAGTGCGGGTCGGTCATGCCGTCACCGTAGGAGGCACGGCGGCGGGGATGCCGGCGAGGTGGCCGAGCACGTCCTGCCGGGTGACCACGCCGGCGGGCTTGCCGTCCTCGTGCACCAGCAGCGCGTCGGCCCCGCCGAGGGCGGCGACCGCGGCGGACACCGGATCGCCGGAGCCGATGATCGGCAGCGGCGCGCTCATGTGCTTCTCCAGGGTGTCCGACAGCGCGGCGGCACCGGAGAACAGCGCGTCCAGCAGTGCCTTCTCCTCGACCGAGCCGACCACCTCGCCGGCGGTGACCGGCGGCTCGGCCCGCACGACCGGCATCTGGGAGACGCCGTACTCGCGCAGGATGTCGATGGCCTCGCGGACGGTCTCGGTGGGGTGGGTGTGCACCAGGGCCGGCAGCGCGTCGCCGTCGCCGGACTTGGCCCGCAGCAGCTCGCCCACCGTCTCGCCGTCGGCGGCCTCGACGAAGCCGTAGTCGGCCATCCACTCGTCGTCGAAGATCTTCTTCAGGTAGCCGCGGCCGCCGTCGGGCAGCAGCACCACCAGGACGTCGTCCTTGGTCAGCTTCTCCGCCACCCGCAGCGCGGCGACCACGGCCATGCCGCAGGAGCCGCCGACCAGCAGGCCCTCCTCGCGGGCCAGCCGCCGGGTCATCGCGAAGGAGTCGCCGTCGCTGACCGCGACGATCTCGTCGGCCACGGTCTGGTCGTAGGTCGAGGGCCAGAAGTCCTCGCCGACGCCCTCGACCAGGTAGGGCCGCCCGGTGCCGCCGGAGTAGACCGAGCCCTCCGGGTCGGCGCCGATGACCTGCACCGCCCCGCCGGAGGCCTCCTTGAGGTAGCGCCCGACGCCGGAGATGGTGCCGCCGGTGCCGGCACCGGTGACGAAGTGGGTGACCCGGCCGTCGGTCTGCGCCCAGATCTCCGGGCCGGTGGTCTCGTAGTGGCTGCGCGGGTTGTTCGGGTTGGAGTACTGGTCGGGCTTCCAGCCGCCGGGGGTCTCCCGGGCGAGCCGGTCGGAGACCGAGTAGTAGGACCGCGGGTCCGACGGGTCCACCGCGGTCGGGCAGACCACGACCTGGGCGCCATAGGCCCGCAGCGTGTTGACCTTGTCCGCGCTGACCTTGTCCGGGCAGATGAAGATGCACTTGTAGCCGCGCTGCTGGGCCACGATGGCCAGCCCGACACCGGTGTTGCCGCTGGTGGGCTCCACGATCGTGCCGCCGGGCTGCAGGGCCCCCGACGCCTCCGCGGCGTCGATCATCCGCACGGCGATGCGGTCCTTGACCGACCCGCCCGGGTTGACGTACTCGACCTTGGCCAGCACCAGCGGGGCGTCAGGACCCAGGTGCTCGGTGACCTTGGTCAGGCGCACCAGCGGGGTGTTCCCGATGAGGTCGACGACGGACTCGGCGTACTGCACGGGAGGTCCTCCAGCGTGGGTGTGCGGGGCGGCCGGGGTCCCCGGTCCGTGCCGACGATCCCACGTGTCGGTGCCGCCGTCCCCGGGCAGGGCACCGGGCATGACAGCGACGCAGCAGCCCACGGCCGCACTGCCCGGCGGCGGAGCCATGCCGCTGCTGGGGTTCGGCACCTGGCAGATCACCGGGACCGCGTGCACGGACGCCGTCCGGGCCGCCCTGGACGCCGGGTACCGGCACCTGGACACCGCCACGATGTACCGCAACGAGGCCGAGGTCGGCCGGGCGCTTGCGGACTCCGACGTCCCCCGCGAGGAGGTCTTCGTGACCACCAAGCTGCCCCCGGAGCGGGCCTCGGCCGCCCGGTCGACGCTGGAGGCGTCGCTGTCCGCCCTCGGTGTCGAGCAGGTCGACCTGTGGCTGGTGCACTGGTCCACCGGGGGCGACGACGTCGCGCTGTGGCGGGAGTTCGTCGCCGCGCGGGACGCCGGTCTGGCCCGGGACGTCGGCGTGTCCAACTTCTCCCTGGCCCAGCTCGACGAGCTGGCCGAGGCGACGGGGGTGATGCCGGCGGTGAACCAGGTGCGCTGGGCGCCCTCGCTCTTCGACGCCGACGTGCTCGAGGGCCAGCGGAAACGCGGGGTCGTGCTCGAGGGCTACAGCCCGTTCAAGAGCACCGACCTCGACGACCCGGTGCTGGTGGAGATCGCCGGGGCGCACGGGGTGACCACCGCCCAGGTCGTGCTGCGCTGGCACCTGGACCACGGCGTCGTCGTCATCCCCAAGTCGGTCACCCCGGAGCGGATCGCGGCCAACGCCGACGTGCTCGGCTTCGCGCTGACCGGGATCGAGCGCGGTCGGGTGGACGGCCTGGCCCGGTCGTGAGCAGGATCGACCCATGACCACACCGATCAGCCGGCGCCGGCTCGGCGACCTCGACGTTTCCGCGCAGGGCCTGGGCTGCATGGGGATGAGCCAGTCCTACGGGACGGCGGACCGCGACGAGTCCCTCGCGACCCTGGACCGGGCCCTCGAGCTGGGCATCACCTTCTGGGACACCTCCGACGTCTACGGCGACGGGCACAACGAGGAGCTGCTCGCCGAGCGCCTGCGCACCCGCCGGGACGACGTCCAGCTGGCCACCAAGTTCTCCATCTCCCGCCAGCCCGACGGCGTGATGGCCATCGACGGCCGACCGGAGAACGTGCGGGCCCGCTGCGAGGCCAGCCTGCGCCGCCTGGGCGTGGATACCATCGACCTCTACTACCAGCACCGGGTGGACCGGCAGGTCCCGATCGAGGACACCGTCGGGGCGATGGCCGAGCTCGTCCAGGCCGGCAAGGTCCGGCACCTCGGGCTGTCGGAGGCCTCCGCCGACTCGGTCCGCCGGGCCGCCGCGGTGCACCCGATCACCGCGCTGCAGAGCGAGTGGTCGCTGTGGACCCGCGACCTGGAGAGCAGCGGCGTCCTCGCGGTCGCCCGCGAGCACGGGATCGGCATCGTGCCGTTCTCCCCGCTGGGCCGTGGATTCCTCACCGGGGCGATCACCAGCCCCGCCGACTTCGGCGACGACGACTTCCGGAAGGGCATGCCGCGGTTCCAGGGCGAGGCGTTCGACGCCAACCTGCGGCTGGTCGACGCCGTCCGGGCGCTGGCGACGGAGAAGGGCGTCACCGCCGGGCAGCTGGCGCTGGCCTGGGTGTCGGCGCAGGGCGAGGACGTCGTCCCGATCCCGGGCACCAAGCGGCGCAGCTACCTGGAGGAGAACGCCGGGGCCGACGCGGTCGAGCTGACCGCCGACGACCTGGCCCGGCTGGAGCAGATCGCCCCGCCCGGGGCGGCCGAGGGCGGCCGGTACGCCGACGCCGGCTACGCCTACGGCGACAGCCCGGCCCGGTGACCGCCGACCCGAACTGCGGGGTCGCGCACGGCGACGCGGCGGACCCGGTGACCGACCGGGTGCTGGTGGCCGTGTTCGCCTCGCCGGTCGCCGCGGCCCTGCTGCGGCTGGGCGCGGAGTGCGGCTACGCGCCCGTGCTGGTCGAGCCCGGGGACCGCGACGTCGACGGGCTGCCCGCGGGCACGACCCGGCTGACCGCGGTGCCCGCCGAGCCGCACGCCGACGTCGTCGTCTGCGACCACCACCGCGACGAGCTGGGCGAGGTGCTGCGCGATGCCCTCGCGACCTCGACCCGGTGGATCGGGCTGATGGGCAACCCCCGGCACGAGGGCCCGCACGTGGCCGCGCTGGCCGCGCTCGGCGTGCCGCCGGCCGAGGTCGCCCGGGTGCACCGGCCGATCGGGCTGGACATCGGCTCGCGGGCCCCGGCAGAGATCGCCGTGTCCACGCTGGCCGGGCTGCTCGCCGACCGCAACGGCCGGGCCGGGGGCTTCCTGGACCGCTGACCTGCGGAACGCCGGGCGACCTGCCACCGTTGAGGATCCTGGGAGGACCCGCTCGCAGGTCCCGCACACGGAAGGTGACCCCTCGTGGCATCGCTGATCAGCAAGCTCACCCAGTTCGCCAAGAGCCCCCAGGGCCAGCGCGCCATCCGCACGGCCACCGACAAGGCCCAGCAGTTCGCCAAGGACCCGAAGAACCGGGCCAAGATCGACCAGGTCCGCAGCAAGCTGCAGGGCGGCAAGGGCGGTGGCACCGCCCGCTGATCAGCGGGTGGGCAGCGCCGCCAGGACGGCGGGGTGCAGGTGGCCGTTGCTGGCCACCGCACTCCCGCCGGCCGGGCCGGGGGTGCCGTCGAGGTCGGTGAACCGGCCGCCGGCCTCCCGCACGATGATGTCCAGCGCGGCCAGGTCCCACAGCGACACCTCGGGCTCGCAGGCGACGTCGACGGCTCCCTCGGCCACCATCGTGTAGCTCCAGAAGTCGCCGTAGGCCCGGGTCCGCCAGACCGACCGGGTCAGGTCGAGGAAGCCGTCGAGCCGGTCGCGCTCCTCCCAGCCCGACAGCGACGAGTACGACAGCGAGGCGTCGGCCAGCTCGGTCACCCCCGACACGTGGCAGCGGGTCGCCGACTCCAGCCGGCGGCCGGTGTAGGCGCCCACCCCGGCGGCGGCCCACCAGCGCCGGCCCAGCGCCGGGGCGCTGACCATCCCGACGACCGGGGTCTCGCCGTCCAGCAGCGCGATGAGCGTCGCCCAGACGGGGACGCCGCGGACGAAGTTCTTCGTGCCGTCGATCGGGTCGATGACCCACCGCCGCGAGCCGTGCCCGGTGGTGCCGAACTCCTCGCCCTGGACGGCGTCCCGGGTGCGGGTGCGGGCCAGCGAGCTGCGCAGCTGCTGCTCCACCGCGCGGTCGGCGTCGGTGACCGGCGTCAGGTCCGGCTTGGTGTCCACCACCAGGTCCTGCGCCTTGAACCGGTCCATGCTGATCGAGTCGGCCTGGTCGGCCAGCACGTGCGCCAGTTGCATGTCCTCGGTCCACCCGCGAGCGCTCGTCACCGGGTGACCGTAGCGTCGCGCACCGTGGGTACCGATCCGGACGCCGCCAAGCTGGCCGGCCTGCTGGCCGACGAGGTGCGCCTGGCCGTGGTCGCCGCGCTCGCGCTGGGCGCCGCCGACATCGACGGGGTGGCCGCGGCCACCGGCCGCACGCCGACGGAGGTGGCGCTGGCCGCCCGCCGGCTCGGCCGGGGCGGGTTGGTCCGCCGGGACGGCGCGGCCCTGCAGCTGCGCACCGAGGTGTTCGCCGCGGCGGCCCGGGCGGCGGGGGAGCACCGGCCGCCCCCGGAGCCGCTGTCGCCGGACCCGGCGGCCGACGCGGTCCTGCAGTCCTTCGTGCGCGAGGGCCGGCTGACGTCGATCCCGGCGCACCGCGGCAAGCGGCTGGTCGTCCTGGACCACCTGGTGCGGGTCTTCGAGCCCGGCGTGCGCTACCCCGAGCGCGAGGTCAACGCGCTGCTGGCGGTCTGGCACCCGGACACCGCGGCCCTGCGCCGGTACCTGGTCGACGAGGGGCTCCTGTCCCGGGACGCCGGGGTCTACTGGCGCAGCGGGGGCACCGTCGAGGTCTGAGGATCCTCAGCCGCGCTCCGTGCCCCCGGCCGGCCGGTCGAGCACGGGCTCGACGTCGGCGGCCGGCGGGCCCGGGGCGTGCCCGGGGTCGTCGACCTGTGCCACGCCCGCCGCGGCAGGGGTGTCGGCGGGTGTCTCTGCAGGGGCTCCCGCGTCCGCGGGCGACGGGTGACCGCGCAGCGCACCGGCGGCCACGCAGACCGCGCCCATCAGCAGGTAGCCCAGCGCGACCTGCGGGTTGGCCGCCCAGGCCACCTCGGGGGCGTGGACCAGGCCGACGAAGGACAGCGCCGCCCCGGTCGCGGCCGCGATCCCGGCGGCCAGGAACCGCCGGTCGATCACGAAGGTCACCACCGCGCCCAGCACCAGACCGGCGAGCACGGCGCCCTGCCCGAGGGTGTTCAACCCGTCGTAGACCACCCCGGCGTTGCCCAGTGCCTCCTGCCCGACCTGGTCGGCGGTGGTGCCGGCCGCGGCCAGCGAGTTGTCGATGAGCCCGGCCGCCCACGACGCGAGGTTGGGCAGGACGGCGATGACCACCGCCGCCGCGTGGATCCGCGGAACCGCCTGGAAGGCCTGGGCACCGATCAGCAGCCCGATGTAGAGCAGGATCGGCACGATGGCCGGCAGCGGCAGCAGCGCCGACAGCAGACCGAACAGGCCCAGGAAGCACAGGGCCGCGACGACCACGCCGCTGGCCAGCGAGTACCCGATCCGCCCGCCCGCGTCCTTCCAGCCGGGGTGGCCGATGTAGACCGCCGGCGGGAACGGCGAGCCCAGCGCCGAGCCGATCACGGCCCCGGCCCCGTCGGCCAGCAGCACGCTGCGCAGGTCGTAGGCGTCCCCGGCCGCGGCGGCGGACTCCACGTTGCTCATCGCCTCGGTGAAGTTGTAGACGCCCAGCGGGATGGCCGTGGCCAGCAGCGGTGCCAGGTCGCGCAGCCCCGAGGCCAGCATGTCCAGCCGGAGGTCGGGCAGGCCCACGGCGATGTCGCTCACCGCCGCGCCCACGTCGGGCACCGACATGTACCCACCGATCCAGCCGATGGCGGTGCCCAGCAGCAGGGCCGCCAGTCCGATCGGGATGTTGCCGGGCAGCCGGATGCCGGTGAGGAAGCCGATGAGGATCACCGCCAGGACCGGTAGGCCGATCCAGGCCGCATCCCACATCTGCGCCGCGGGGCGCATGGAGATGAAGGTCAGCGAGATCCCGGCCAGCGTGCCCAGCAGGGCTGCCCTGGGGGTGAACCGGCGGATCAGCGGTCCGACGAAGGCGCCGATCAGCACGATGACACCGATGACGAACGCCCAGGCCAACCCGGCCTCCCAGGCGCGCACCGCGTCCCCGCTGGTGAGGTAGACCGGCAGCATGATCACGAAGACGACGATGAACATGTGCGGGACGCTGGGCCCGTAGGGCAGCGCGGTGACGTCGGTGCGCCCGTCGCGCCGGGCCAGCCGGCGGGCGAGGAACGTGTAGTAGCCGTTGCCCAGGACCAGCGCGACGCCCAGCGCGGGCAGGACCGTCCCCAGCACGTCGTCGGCCGGCACGCCCACGACGCCGATCATGAGCCCGGTCAGGGTCAGGACGTTGACCAGGATGTTGAAGCCCAGCCCGAAGGCGGCGTTGGTGTCCCCCCGGGTCCACCAGCGGAGGGCCTGCGGGGGTGCGTCGCTGCCAGCGCTCATCTCGGTCTCCGGTCTCAGGGGGTCGGTGCGGTGGTGGTGGTCAGGGGAGCGAGGGCGCCGAGCAGGGCCGCCGAGTCCGACACCCAGCCGAAGAGGCCGCCCTGCGCGCTGACCATGGCGAGGCCGACCCGCTGGAACTCGGGGTCGTAGGAACCCACGCAGTCCCCGAGGACGACGCACTCGTAGCCGCGGTCGTTGGCCTCCCGCACGGTGGTGTGCACGCAGACCTCGGTGGTGACCCCGGTGACCAGCAGCGTCCGCACGCCCGTGGCGCGCAACCGGTCCTCGAGGTCGGTGGCGTAGAACGCGCCCTTGCCGGGCTTGTCGACCACCGGCTCACCGGGCAGCGGGGCGAGCTCGTCGACGATGTCGTGGCCGTACTCGCCGCGGACGAGGATGCGGCCGTAGCGGCCGGGATCCCCGATCCGGCTGCTCGGTGCGCCGCGGCCGAGCTTCGCGGGCGGGCAGTCCGAGAGGTCGGGCAGGTGCCCCTCGCGGGTGTGCACCACGAGCAGGCCCGCCTCCCGGCAGGCGGCGAGCACCCGGCGCAGCGGCGGGACGACCTGCTGCAGTCGGCCGACGTCGTTGCCCAGGCTCTCGCCGAACCCGCCGGGCAGCAGGAAGTCCCGCTGCATGTCGATGACCAGCAGGGCGGTCGAGCCGGTGTCGAGCACCACGGGTGCCGGGTCGGCCGGGACGGTGAGCGTCGTCCTCACGGGGTCTCCTCGAGGGCGCCAGGGATCTGGTCGAGGTGGCGGCGCCACCCGCCGGTCGCGGTGATGTCGGTGGTCCGGTGGCCGCTGTCGCCGGTGGCGACCTGGGGGGCGCAGACCAGCCCGGGCACGGTGCGGCCGTCGGCGAGCGCGACGCGGCCGAGCACCAGCACCGGGGGGAGGAGGTCCAGGAACCCGGCGAGCTGGTCGTCGGGCACGTCCCAGACCTCCACCTCGATGCGGCCGCCCCCGGTCGCCGACGGGAGCAGGGCCGGCACCGGGGGCGACCCGTCGATCCGGAGCAGCCGGTGCCCGGCGTCCGTGCAGGTGGTCTCGACCAGCCGGGCTCCGCGGTCGGTGAGCTCGTGGTTGCGCGGCTGGCCCGCCAGGTGGTGGCCGACCACGACGAGCGGCGAGGACGGGACCGAGGACGGGACCGGTTGCGGGGGGCCGAGCAGCGCGGCCAGCCTGGCCCCGACGTCGAGCACCACGTCGTCGGCCAGTGCCGGGCCCAGCACCATGAGGCTGCACGGCCGGCCGTCGGTCGTGGTCCCCGCCGGCACCACGACCGCGCACAGGTCCAGCAGGTTGCCGCAGTGCGTGTAGGTGCCCAGCACGGTGTTGGTGGCGACCGGGTCGTCGAGCACCTCGGGCACGGTGAACGTGCCCGGCACGGTCGGCAGGACGACGACGTCCACCTCCCGCCACAGCCGGCCGACCTCGGCGCGCAGCTCCTGCAGCCGCTGCTGGGCGCGGAAGGTGTCCACCGCGGTGTGCCGGCGGCCGCTGCGCAGGATGTCGGCGACCACGGGGTGCACGGAGTCCGGTCGACGGTCCAGGAAGTCCTCGAACTCCACCAGGCGCTCGGCCACCCACGGGCCGGCGTAGAGCAGGTCCCCGGCTGCCAGGAACGGGGCCAGCGGCACGGCCCGGGTGGGGCCGACGAGGTCCAGCGCGGCGGTGGCGGCCCGGTGGGCCGTCCTCAGCGGTTCGTCGGAGAACACCAGCTCCGCGTCCGGGGGCAGCCCGATCCGGGGCCGGGGTGCCCGCCGGGCGACCCGGGGGCGGCTCCACGGGTCCTCGTCGTCGACCTCGGCCGCGACGTCGAGGACCAGCCGGAGGTCCTCCACCGTGGACGCCATCAGCGTGACGCAGTCCAGCGACCGGCAGGCCGGGACGAGGCCGGTGGTGCTGATCAGCCCCCGGGAGGGCTTGAACCCGGGGATCCCGTTCAGGGCCGCCGGCACCCGGCCGGACCCGGCGGTGTCCGTCGCCACCGCGAAGGGGACCAGGCCGGCCGCGACCGCCACGGCCGATCCCGAGCTCGACCCGCCGGAGACCAGGTCGGCGCCGTAGACGCTGCGCGGGATGCCGTAGGGCGAGCGGGTCCCGTTCAGGCCGGTGGCGAACTGGTCGAGGTTGGTCTTGCCGACCACGACGGCCCCGGCCGCCTCGAGCCGACGGACGACGGTGGCCGACGTCGTCGGGTGGTAGGCGAAGTCCGGGCACGCGCAGGTGGTGGGCAGCTGGGCGACGTCCAGGCTGTCCTTCACCGCGAACGGGATGCCGTACAGCGGCAGGGCGGCTGCTGCGGGGTCCGCCTCCAGCTCGGCGGCCCGGGCCAGGAGCCCCGCGCGCGGGACCGTGCTGATCCAGACGCCGTCGGCCCCCCGCTCCTCGATGCGGTCGGCGAGGTCGGCCAGCAGGCGGTGCGGGGTGAGGGTGCCGGCACGGAACGCCGCGCCCAGCGCCGTGATGGTCGGCTGCGGTGTCGGTCCCGGGACGGTCACGTAGTCGATTGTCGACAATTCGTGTTGCCGGCGTGCGGTGTCCTCGGTTACGGCTGTGTGGCGCCGGTCGCACAGCGCCCGGGTGCCGGGCGGGTCAGAGGTCCAGGTAGGCCAGCTCGCCGTGCGCGTCCAGCGCCCGGAGCACCACCCCGACGTCCTCCGTCTCCAGCGCGGCGAGCAACGCCTGGTGGCGGAGCAGGCCCTGGCCGGGATCGCGCCGCTCGGACTCGCGCCGCAGGTTGACCGCCATGGGCAGCTGCAGCTTGAGCAGCACGGGGGCGAGCGCGAGCTCCAGCTGCCGGTTGCCGGCCAGCTCCACGACCGCGGCGTGGAAGGCGCGGTGGGCGTCGTCCCGGGACAGCTCGTCCCCGTCGTCGGCGGCCCGGCGCATCTGGGCCAGCCGGTCGCGAACGGCCGCGAGCGGGTCCCCGCCGGTGGGGAGGGGGAGCGCGCTGGCCACCGCGTGCCGCTCCAGGACGTGCCGGACCTCGAACAGCTGGCGGATGTCGTCCGGGGACCACTCGCGCACCCGCACGCCCCGCCGTGGCTCGTGCTCCACCAGCCCCTGCTCCGCCAGCAGCCGCAACGCCTCCCGGACCGGTGCGCGGCTGATGCCGTACCGGCGGGTGATCTGCTCCTCGATGATCCGCTCGCCCGGCTGCAGCGCACCGGCCAGGATCTGCTCCCGCAGCCGCCGGGTGGTGAGCTCGACGAGGCTGGGCGGGTCGATCGTCCCGGTCGGTGGACCGCTCTGCGCCGGTGGGCCCGAGGGGTCGGCCACGCCGTCGGTCACCACCGGTGGTCGCTCCTGTCCTCGCCGTGCGTCGCCGGGAGTCGCCGCCGTGAGTCGTCGCCGGGAGTCTAGGAGTGCCGGCCGAGGGGTCTACCGGCGCACCGGGGGCACGGCCGGGACCGGGTCCGCGGCACCGTCGAGCAGGGCCTCGACCTCGGCGATCGGGACCGGTCGGCTGAAGTGGTAGCCCTGCGCGTAGAGGCAGCCCAGCGAGCGGAGCAGGTCGGCCTGGGCCGGGGTCTCCACGCCCTCGGCGATGAGCTGCAGCCCCAGGGCGTCCGACAGCGCCATGATGCTGCGCATCAGCCGGGCCCGCTTCGACGACGTGGTCAGCGCCGAGACGAACGAGTGGTCCAGCTTGAGGAAGTCCGCCGGCAGCGTGTCCAGCCGGGCCAGCGACGAGTAGCCGGTCCCGAAGTCGTCGATGGCCACCGACAGACCCTGCTCGCGCAGGGTGTCCAGGGCCGCCACCGCGGCGGGGGACTCCGCCTCGAACAGGTTCTCCGTCACCTCGATCACCGTGGACCCGGCCGGCCACCCGGTGCCGGCCAGCGCGGCGCCGACCAGGTCGGGGAAGTCGGGGTCGCACAGCTGGTGGCCCGAGACGTTCACGGTGAGCAGCAGCCGGCGGCCGGTGCGCGCGTGCAGGTCGGCCAGGTCCGCGCAGGCCGTGCGCAGCACGTGGGCGCCCAGCGCCCCGATGAGCCCGGTCTGCTCGGCCAGCGGGATGAACCGGGCCGGCGAGAGCGGGCCGAGGGTGGGGTGCGCCCAGCGGGCCAGCGCCTCCACGCCGACGACCGCGCCGTCGGCGAGGGTGACGATGCCCTGGTAGTGGACCTGCAGACCGGCGGCGACCGGGTCCCCGGCCAGCGCGGCCGCGAGCTCGGTGGCCAGCGGGTCGGGGCCGGAGTCGTCGAGCACGCTGCGCGCCCGCCCGGCCGCCTTGGCCTGGTACAGCGCCCGGTCGGCCCGGCGCATCAGCTGCGACGCGGTCTCCCCGGGCTGCAGCTGGGTCACCCCGCAGGACAGCCCGACCTCGGGCACGGCGTTGCGCAGCTGCTCCACCACGGCCAGCGCCACCGGCCCGGCGGAGTCGGGCAGCAGCAGGGAGAACTCGTCGCCGCCGTGCCGGGCCAGCACCGCGCCCGCGGGCAGGGCCGGTGACCAGCGGTCGGCCACCAGGCGCAGCAGGTCGTCCCCGACGGCGTGCCCGTGGGTGTCGTTGATCGCTTTGAAGTGGTCGATGTCGAGCAGGGCGGCCGACAGCGGGGTGCCGGTGCGGGCGCACAGCGGCAGCAGCCGATCGACCGCGTCGTCGAACCCGCGCCGGTTGGCCAGGCCGGTCAGCGGGTCCTGGCTGGCGCTGGAGGCGCGGCGCACGAGTGCCCCCACGACCACGGCGACCGCCACGCACACCAGGCACAGCGCGACCGGGACGGCGTCGGGCACGTCCGGGCGGACCAGCAGCACCGCCGTGCCCCCGGCCATGGCACCCAGCAGCTGCAGCACGGCCCCCAGGCCGGCGAAGTAGAAGAACGAGTCCAGCGCCACGAAGACCATCAGCCCGGCCAGCGCGGTGGCCGTGGCGGGGTGCTCGGCCAGCAGCGAGGCGGCGGCGATGAGGACGGTGCCGGCGGCGACCAGGAGGTGGTAGACGCCCCGGCCCAGCAGGCGGCCCCAGCGCAGGCAGGCCAGCCCGGTGAGCACCGACAGCACCCCGATGGCCAGCAGGCCGACCACGGCCGGGGTGACCGGCAGCCCGTCCAGCCCGGCGGCGAGGACGACGGACCCGCCGGCGCAGTACAGCGACCCGGTGACGGCGGCCATCACGCGGGGGGTGGCCACCTCGGGTGGGCTCGGCAGGAGACTCGGCACGCCGTGGTCATCGGCACGGTCACCGTGCGGTTGAGGCCTACGGAACGGCAACGGTCGTTTTCTCGCCCGCCGGGGTGATCTCCCGGTGGGCGGGGGTCACCAGTTCGGCGTCTGGGTGACCGCCGCGACCAGCCGCCGGAAGCTGGCCAGCCGCTCGCCGCGGGCCGGCGGGCCCTCGGCGGCCCAGTCGTCCAGCGCGCAGTCGGGGTCCTCGGCGGTGTGCGCGCACAGCGGCGGGCAGTCCCGGGCCACCGCGGCCAGGTCGTCGAAGGCGGCCAGCACGTCGGCCGGGTCGGTGTCGGCCAGCCCGAAGCTGCGGATGCCCGGGGTGTCGATGACCATCCCGCCGCCGGGCAGGTCGAGCAGCACCGCCGAGGACGACGTGTGCCGGCCCTTGCCGACCTTGCTCACCCCGCCGGTGGCCCGGTAGGCGTCGGGCACCAGCCGGTTGACCAGGGTGGACTTGCCGACCCCGGACTGGCCGACGAACACCGAGATCCGGCCGTCCAGCCGGGGCTGGAGCTCGTCGAGGTCGGTGTCCCGGCTGACCGCGATCGCCTCGACCTCCAGCCCGGCGTACCTGGCCAGCAGCTCGTCGGGGCTGCCCAGGTCGGCCTTGGTCAGGCACAGCAGCGGGGTCAGCCCGCCGGAGAAGGCAGCCACCAGACAGCGGTCCAGGAAGCCGACGTGCGGCTCGGGGTCGGTGATCGCGGTGACGACCACCAGCTGCTCGGCGTTGGCCACGACGACCCGCTCGGTGGGGTCGGTGTCGTCGGCCGTGCGGCGCAGCGTGGTGGCCCGCGGCTCGATGACCACGATCCGGGCGAGGGTGTCGGTGCGGCCGCTGGTGTCCCCGACCAGGCGGACCCGGTCGCCGGTGACCACGCCGTGCTTGCCCAGCTCCCGGGCCCGCATGGCGGTGACCTCGACGTGGCCGCCGCCCGGGTCCTCGACCCGTACGGTCATCCGGCCGCGGTCGACCCCGACCACCAGCCCGGGGACGGCGTCGTCGTGGCTGGGCCTGGTGCGAGTGCGGGGCCGGGAGCCCCGCCGGCCCGGGCGGACCCGGACGTCGTCCTCGTCGGAGCGGCTGTCGAACGTGCGACCGGACACCTGCTCAGCCCATCGCACCGACGCCGGGGGCCAGCAGCTGCGCCCACCGGTCGGTGAAGTCGGGCAGCGTCTTGGCGACCGCGCCGGGGTCCCGGACGACCACGCCCTCGACGGCCAGGCCGAGCACCGCGGCGGCCATGACCATCCGGTGGTCGGCGTAGGAGTCCAGCTCGGCCGCGCGGAGCGGACCGGGGGTGATCTCCAGGCCGTCGGGCAGCTGGGTGACCGTGGCGCCGACCGCGGTCAGCACCTCGTCGAGCGCCTGCAGCCGGTCGGTCTCGTGCCCGCGCAGGTGCGCGATGCCGGTCAGCCGGGACGGGCCGTCGGCCAGCGCGCACAGCGCGGCCAGCACCGGCGTCAGCTCGCCGACCTCGCCCAGGTCGGCGACCAGCGGCCGCACGGTCTCCCCGCCGGTGACCTGCAGGCCGTCGGCCGTGCGCTGCACGTCCGCGCCCATGACGACCAGCAGCTGCTCGAGCTGGGCGCCGGGCTGGGTGGTGCGCAGCGGCCAGTCGCGGACGGTGACCCGCCCACCGGTGACCAGCGCGGCGGCCAGGAACGGGGCGGCGTTGGACAGGTCGGGCTCGACCACCCGGTCCACCGCGGCCACCGGCCCCGGGTGCACCCGCCAGCCGGTGTCGGTGCGCTGCACCAGCACCCCGTGCTCGGCCAGGGTCTCCACGGTCATCTGCACGTGCGGCATGGACGGCACGCCGCCGGCCAGCCGCAGGTCCAGGCCGTCGGTGAACCGGGCCGCGGCCAGCAGCAGGCCCGACACCACCTGGCTGGACTCGCTGGCGTCGACGGTGACCGTGCCGCCGCGCACCGCCCCGGTGCCGTGCACGGTGAACGGCGCCCGGCCACGACCGCCGTCGTCGACGGTGACCCCGCAGCCGCGCAGGCCCTCGATCAGCCCGGCGTTGGGGCGCTCGCGCAGCCGCTCGTCGCCGTCCAGGGTGACCGGCCCGTCGGCCAGCGCCGCGACCGGCGGCAGGAAGCGCAGCACGGTCCCGGCCAGCCCGGCGTCGACCGTCGCCGGGCCGCGCAGCGGGCCCGGGACGACCAGCCAGTCGTCGCCGTCCTCGGTCACCCCGACGCCCAGGGCGCGCAGCCCCGCCGCCATCAGGTCGGTGTCGCGGGCCCTCAGCGGCCGGACCAGCCGCGACGGGCCGTCGGCGACCGCGGCCAGGACCAGGGCCCGGGCGGTGATCGACTTGGAGCCGGGCAGGGAGACGACGACGTCGACCGTCGGGGGGGCGAGGGGCGTCGACCAGCTGTCCATGCCGGTCATCCTGCCCTGCACCCGCACCGGTGGCGCCCGGCCGCCGTCCCCTGCCCGGGGGTCACCCGACGACCGGGGCCGCGGGCGCGCTGGCCTTGGCCGCGGGCATCGTGCGCACCAGACGCCGGTTGGCGAACTCGAACATGCCCAGCTCGGAGAGCTCACGGCCGTAGCCCGAGCGCTTCACGCCGCCGAAGGGCAGCTCGGGCGAGGACCCGGACGGCTGGTTGATCCAGACCATCCCGGACTCCAGCCGGTCGGCCACCTCGCGGGCCTTGTCGGCGTCACCGCTGTAGACCACCGCGGACAGCCCGTAGCTGCTGTCGTTGGCCAGCCGCACGGCCTCGTCGGCGTCGGCGACCTTGTAGAGCACCGCGGCCGGGCCGAAGAGCTCCTCGGAGTAGGCCCGCATGTCCGGGGTGACGTCGGCCAGCAGCGTGGCCTCGACGAACGCACCGGGGCGGTCGGGGCGGCCACCGCCGGCCAGCACGGTGGCGCCCTTGTCCACCGCGTCCTGGATCTGGGCGTGCAGGTCCTGCGCGGCCTTCTCGGTCGACAGCGGGCCCAGCGTGGTGGCCGGGTCCGCGGGGTCGCCGGGGGTGAACGAGCCGAAGGCCTGCTGCATGCCGGCCACGAAGTCGTCGTACACGTCCTCGACCACGATGATCCGCTTGGCGGCGATGCAGGCCTGGCCGGTGTTGGCCATCCGGCCCATCGTGGCGGCCTTGACCGTGCGGGCCAGGTCGGGGCTGTCCAGGACGACGAACGGGTCGCTGCCGCCGAGCTCCAGGACCGACTTCTTCAGGTGCTTGCCGGCCAGCGAGGCGACCGAGGAGCCGGCCTTCTCGCTGCCGGTCAGGGTCACGCCCTGCACGGCCGGGTGGCTGATCACCTGCTCGGTGTCGGAGATCTTGAGGAAGACGTTGGTGTACACGCCCTCGGGTGCCCCGGCGTCGCGGAAGAGCTCCTCCAGGGCCAGGGCGCACTGCGGGTTGAGCTCGGCGTGCTTGAGGACGATGGTGTTGCCCAGCGTCAGGTTCGGGCCGGCCACCCGGACCACCTGGTACAGCGGGTAGTTCCACGGCTCGATGGCGAACAGCACGCCGGTCGGCTCGTTGACGACGACGGCCTCGCCCTTCATCACCTCGATGGTGCGCGGGGCCAGGAACTGCTCGGCCTTGTCGGCGTAGTAGCGCAGGATGCTGGCGGCCAGCTGCACCTCCCCGGCGGCCTCCTGGATGCGCTTGCCCATCTCCTTGGTGATCAGGGCGGCGAACGCGTCGGTGCGCTCGAGCATCAGGTCCGCGGCCCGGCCGACCACCGCGGCCCGCTCGGCCACCGAGCGCCCGCGCCAGTCCAGGTACGCGGTGTGCGCCCGGTCGACCACGGCGGTCACCTGGTCGCTGGGCAGGGAGTCGAACTCGCGCTCGGTCTCGCCGGTGAAGGGGTTGACCGTGGCGTAGGCCCGGTCGGTGGTGCCGCTGTCGGTCTTCGCGCTGTCCTGCGTGCTCGTCACGTCGTCGTGCCTCTCGTCGCTGGTGGGTCGGGTCTGTCCTACCCGCCCGGGCCGACGGCACTCCGACGTCGTCCACCGGATCCCGCTGTCCACAGCGGCAGGTCGTCGGTGTCGGACCCCGGCCCTACAGTCGGGTCGAGTCGTCGGAGCAGTGCGGAGCAGGGGAGGCCACCGTGTGCGGGCGCTATGCATCCAGCCGCCGTCCGGAGGACCTGGCGGCGGAGTTCGAGGCGGTCCCGGCCCCGGGCCAGCCGCCGCTGGCCGCGGACTACAACGTCGCGCCGACCAAGGACGTCTACGTCGTCCGGCAGGCCCGCGAGAGGGACGCGGAAGGCGCGCCCACCGGGGCCAGCCACCGTGAGCTCCGGGTGGTCCGCTGGGGCCTGGTGCCCTCCTGGGCCAAGGACGTCTCGGTGGGCAACCGGATGCTCAACGCCCGGGTCGAGTCGCTGACCAGCAAGCCGGCGTTCAGCAAGGCCGCCCGCTCGCGGCGCTGCCTGGTGCCCGCCGACGGCTGGTACGAGTGGTCCCCGAAGCCGCACGCGCCGGGCAAGCAGCCCTGGTACGTGACCCCGCAGGACGGCTCGGAGCTGGCCCTCGCCGGGCTCTGGGAGGTCTGGGGCCGGGGGGACGACCGGCTCTACAGCTGCACCGTGGTCACCGCCCCGGCCGTCGGGGCGCTGGCCGACATCCACGACCGGATGCCGCTGGTGCTGCCGCGCGACCGCTGGGCCGACTGGCTGGACCTGGACCGGGAGGACGTCGAGACCCTGGCCGCACCGACCCCGCCCGAGGTGGTCGAGGGCCTGGAGATCCGCCCGGTGGGCCCCGCCGTGGGCAACGTGGCCAACGGCGGCGAGCAGCTCACCGCCCGCCAGGAGTCGGTGGCCGAGCCCGCCGACCAGCCGGCGCTGTTCTGAGGTGACCGCCGCAGCCGGCGCCGGGGACCCCGGCGCGGACGTCGTCGTGCCCGGCTCCCGCGCGCTGCCGGGCTGGGTCGCGGCTGCCGTCACGTTCCTGGCGTCGGGCGCGGTGCTCGTGCTCGAGATCGCCGGGCTGCGGCTGATCGCGCCCTACGTGGGCATCACCCTGCAGACCAACACCGCGGTGATCGGGTTCGCCCTCGCCGCCATCGCGGTGGGGGCCTGGGCCGGGGGAGCGGTCGCCGACCGGCGGGACCCCCGCGGGCTGCTGGCCCCGCTGCTGGTCGCCGGCGGAGCTCTCGTGGTCGCGGTCGTGCCGGTGGTCCGGTTCGCCGGCGCGCTGCTGTCCGGGGCCGCGGCCGGGAACGTGCTGCTGCTGGCCGCGGTCGCCGTCGTGCTCCCGGCCGCGCTGCTGTCGGCGGTGCCGCCGATGGTGGTCGCCCTGCAGCTGGGCAGCCTGCGCGAGACCGGCACGGTGGTCGGGCGGCTGTCGGGCATCGGCACGCTGGGCGGCATCGCGGCCACCTTCGGCACCGGGTTCGTCCTGGTGGCGGTCCTGCCGACCAGCGTGATCCTGGTCGGCACCGGCCTGGTGGTGGTGGCGACCGGGGTGGGCCTGTGGGTGGTGCTGCGGCGCAGCGCCGTCGCCGCCCGGCTGCCCGGCGCGCTGCTGGTGGCCACGCTGGCCGGCACCGGGCTGGCCGTGGTGGCCCCGCAGCCGTGCCAGGTCGAGACGACGTACCACTGCGCCCGGGTGGTGGCCGACCCCTACCGCGACGGCGGCCGGACCCTCGTCCTGGACACCCTGCGGCACTCCTACGTCGACCTCGACGACCCCACCCACCTGGAGTTCGGCTACGTCCGCGCGGTCGCGTCGGTCACCGACACCCTGGGCCGGCCGGGTGAGGCGCTGTCCGCGCTGCACATCGGCGGGGGAGGGCTGACTCTGCCCCGCTACCTGGCCGAGGTCCGGCCCGGCACCACCAGCCGGGTCCTGGAGGTCGACGCCGGCGTGCTGGCCGTCGACCGGGACGAGCTGGGCCTGGAGACCTCGGCGCAGCTGCGGGTCGACGTCGGCGACGCCCGGACCGGGCTGACCCAGGAGTCGCCCGGCACCCGGGACCTGGTCGTCGGCGACGCCTTCGGCGGGCTCGCCGTGCCCTGGCAGCTGACCACCGTCGAGGCCCTGCAGCTGGTCGACACCGCCCTGGCCGACGACGGCGTCTACGCGGTGAACCTCATCGACCACGGCCCGCTGTCCTTCCTGCGGGCCGAGCTGGCCACGATGGCCGAGGTCTTCCCGCACGTCGCCTTGCTCGCCCGGGCACCGGTCGTGGCCGGGCAGGACGGCGGCAACGTGGTCGCGGTGGCCTCGCGGAGCCCGCTGGACACCGAGGCGATCGCGGCGGCGCTGGCCGGCCGGGCGCTGCCCTGGCAGGTGGTCACCGGCGCCGACCTGGCCGCCTTCGTCGGCGACGCCCCGGTGCTCAGCGACGACTTCGCGCCGGTCGACCAGCTGCTGACGCCCTACGGCTGACGGCCCACGGCCGACCGGCTCAGCGGCCGACGTCGGCGGTGGTCGCCCGGGTCAGCGCCACCAGGTCGGCGGGGGACAGCTCGACCTGCAGCCCCCGCCGGCCGCCGCTGACCAGCACGGTGGCGAACCCGAGCGCGGAGGAGTCCACGACGGTGGGCAGCGCCCTGCGCTGGCCCAGCGGGCTGATGCCCCCGCGGACGTAGCCGCTGCTGCGCTCGGCGTCGGCCGGGTCGGCCATCGCCGCCTTCCGGCCGCCCACCGCGGCGGCCAGCGCCTTGAGGTCCAGCTGGCCCGCGACCGGGACCACCGCCACGGTCAGCGCGCCGTCCACCCGGGCCACCAGGGTCTTGAAGACCTGCGCCGGGTCCGACCCCAGCGCCGCGACCGCCGCCTCCCCGAAACCGACGCCGTCGGGGTGGTCGTCGGGGTCGTAGGTGTGCAGGACGTGGGCCACCCGGGCCTGGACCAGCACCCGCACCGCAGGGGTCGCCGCCATGACCGGACACCCTAGGGAGGGGGAATGCCGCAGCGGGCGGGGGTCTTGTAGAGGGCGTGACCAGCTCCTCCGCACCGACCCGGGCCCGACGGCCCGCGACGTCCCCGGACGTCGTCGTCACCCGTCGACCGCCCGGCCGACCGGTGGCCGCCCGGCTAGGATCGTCCGACGTGGTGTCCCGTCTGCGGGCGCCGCAGAGAGGACGGCCGGTGCCCGACGAGAGCACGGAAGACACGACCGCGGCGGTGCCCGCGGTGCCGGTGGTGGCCGAGACCCCCGAGGCGCGGGCCGACGGCAGCCGCAGCGAGCAGACCGAGACCCGGACCCAGCGCGACGCCCGCTTCGAGCGCGACGCCCTGCCCTTCCTGGACCAGCTGTACCCGGCGGCCCTGCGGATGACCCGGAACCCGGCCGACGCCGAAGACCTGGTGCAGGAGGCCTTCGTGAAGGCCTACTCCGCGTTCCACCAGTTCGCCGAGGGCACGAACCTCAAGGCCTGGCTGTACCGGATCCTGACCAACACCTACATCAACAACTACCGCAAGAAGCAGCGGCAGCCGCAGCAGTACCCCACCGACCAGGTGCAGGACTGGCAGCTGTTCGCCGCCGAGGAGCACAGCTCCAGCGGTCTGCGGTCGGCGGAGATGGAGGCGCTGGACCACCTCCCCGACACCGACATCAAGGACGCCCTCCAGCAGCTGCCGGAGGACTTCCGGCTGGCCGTCTACCTGGCCGACGTCGAGGGGTTCGCCTACAAGGAGATCGCCGAGATCATGGGCACGCCCATCGGCACGGTGATGTCCCGGCTGCACCGCGGACGACGCGGGCTGCAGAAGCTGCTGGCCGGCTACGCCCGCGAGCGCGGGTTCGCCCGGGCGGGGGCGTTCGAGGAGGGATCGGCATCGTGAGCGACAGCGAGATCACCAGCTGCGACGACGTGCTCACCCACGTCTTCGAGTTCCTGGACCACGAGACCGGCGACGCCCGGCGCGCGGTCATCGCCGAGCACCTCGAGGACTGCTCGCCGTGCCTGCGCGAGTTCGGCATCGAGCAGGAGTTCAAGGCCCTGGTGCGCAACCGCTGCGGCGGTGACCCCACGCCGATGGGGCTCAAGGACCGGATCAAGATGCAGCTGACCCAGGTGTCGTTCGAGGAGAACGGCACCACGGTCACCGTCGAGCAGGTCACGGTCGACCGCACCACGGAGCGGTAGCACCAGCGCATCCCGCACGACAGAGGGCCCGGACGACGTCGTCGTCCGGGCCCTCTCTGCGACCGCACCTAGGCGTTGGGCCGCTTGCCGTGGTTGGCGCCGCTCTTCTTGCGGGCGCGCCGCTTGCGTCCACGCTTGGACATCGCTGCCCTCCTCTCCTCGCGGGGGTCCCGAGGTCCTCGGGCTCCGGCCGTCCAGGGTCTCACGAGCCCTGGTCGGGCTGCCGGCCCGCGCGCCGGACGGCGCACCGACGAGCAGTGGTCCAGGGTGTGCGGGACCCAGGTCGGGGCATGGACCGGGGGAGCACGGGGGATCCGTCCCCCGGCGGGCAGGTCGACGCAGGACGAGGGGGCGCGCTGTGGCGGACACCGGCGGGACGGGCATCGGGAGCGTCCTGGTGGCGGGGCGGGGGCCGATGGCGTGCGCCGTCATCCGGGCCGCGGAGGCGCTCGGGGTCAAGACGGTGGCCGTGCACTCGGCCAGCGAGCGCGACGCCCGGCACGTGCGGCTGGCCGACGACGCGGTGTGGCTGGGGCCCGCGCCGGCGGCGGAGTCCTACCTGTCGGTCCCGCGGCTGGTGGAGGCCGCCCGCCGCAGCGGGGTGGACGCGGTGCTGCCCGTCCCGCCGGCGCTGGCCGGCAACGTCGAGCTGGCGTCGGCCGTGGTCGCCGCCGGGCTGACCTGGGTCGGCCCGTCCGCCGCCGTCCTCGAGCGGCTGGGCGGGGACGGCGCCGAGCCGGCCAGCGAGCAGGGCTTCCTGGCCGTCGTCACCGCCGAGGGCCTGCGGTACGTGACCCCCGTCCGCCGCGACCGGGACGCCGGCACCGCCCGGGTGTCCTGGACGCCGGTGGGCTGGCCGGCCGCCGGTGCCCCCGACCTGCCGCGCGCGGCCCGGCGGCTGGCCGAGGTGGGCTGGCGGGGCCTGGTCACGGTGGGCATCGACCCCGACGGCGCGCTGGCCGAGGTGTCCGCGGGCTTCTCCCTGGACCTCGCAGTCCTGGAGCGGGCGCACGGCGTGGACGCCGTCGACCTCGCGCTGCGCTGCGCGACCGGTCGGCTGCGGGCCGGTACCAGCACCCCGCCGCGGCCGGCCGTGGTCGCCCAGCTGCGGGCCACGTTGCCGCCCGGGGTGGCCGGGCGGGTCACCGGCCGGCTGCCCGACCTGCCCGGCCCGGTCGACGCCGAGGTGGTGGCGGTGGGCGGCTACGCCCCCGGCGACCGGGTGGACGGCTGGTACGACGCCCTGCTGGCCACGGTGAGCGCCGGCGGACCGGACACCCGGACCGCGGCGGGCCGGGTGGCCGACGTCCTCACCGGGCTGCCCGAGACCGGCGTGCCGCACGACGGGGCGGCGGTGTGCCAGGTCCTGCACCACCTGGCGGCGGACTGACCGGGTGGTTGGATGGTGCCGACATCCGCACGCTGCACGAGGAGGTCCGCCGGTGGCGGTCGAGGAGATCCACGCCGAGATGGTCTCCAGCGTCTGGAAGGTGCTGGTCGCCCCCGGCGCCGAGGTCGCGGCCGGTGACACGCTGGTGATCCTGGAGTCCATGAAGATGGAGATCCCGGTGCTGACCGAGCGGGCGGGCACCGTCACCGAGCTGCACGTGGTGGAGGGCGAGGTCCTCCAGGAGGGCGACCTCATCGCCACCGTCACCGCCTGAGCCCGGGGCCGCAGGTGACGCCGCCGCGCAGCAGCCTGTCCGACCGGCTCTCCCGCGCACCGGCGGTCAGCCCCTCCCAGGCCGACCACGCCCGCCGGCTGGTGGCCGACTGGCAGCTGCTCGCCGACCTGTCCTTCGCCGACCTCACCCTCTGGGTGCCGCTGGCCGGCGGCGCGTGGTGGTGCGTGGCCCAGGTCCGCCCGCTGACCGCGCCGACCACCCAGCCCGAGGACCTCGTCGGCATCGAGGTCCAGGGCGAGGCCGCGGGCTCCTTCGTCGAGGTGCACCAGGGCGGCCGGTCGGTGGTCGAGGAGCCCGACGGGTCGGGGTCGGCACCGCGCCGCCGGGAGGTGCTGCCCGTGCGGCACGAGGGCGCGGTGGTCGCGGTGCTCGCCCGGGACACCCGGATCTCGGCCACCCGGCCGCCGTCGGAGCTGGAGCTGACCTACCTGGACATCGCGGCCGAGCTCGGCCAGATGGTCTCCGCGGGCACCTTCCCGCCCCGCATGCTCGAGGACGCCGAGATGAGCCCGCGGGTGGGCGACGGCCTGGTCCGGCTGGACGGCGCGGGCCGGGCGGTCTACGCCAGCCCCAACGCGCTGTCGGCCTACCGGCGGATGGGCCTGACCGGGGACGTCGTCGGGGCCGACCTGGCCGAGCTGACCCGCCGGACGGCGACCGACCGGGTGGTGGGCGAGGTGGTCGCCGCGCACATCGCCGCCGCCGTGGCCGGCCGGTTCCCCGACCCGCTGGACGTCGAGGGCCAGGCCGCCACGATGCTGGTGCGCGCGCTGCCCCTGCAGGCGCCCGGCGGCGAGCACGGCGCGCTGGTGCTGGTCCGCGACGTCACCGACGTCCGGCGCCGCGACCGGGCGCTGATGACCAAGGACGCGACCATCCGGGAGATCCACCACCGGGTGAAGAACAACCTGCAGACCGTCGCGGCGCTGCTGCGCCTGCAGGCCCGCCGGGTGGCCGAGCCCGCGGCGCGCGACGCACTGCTGGAGGCGGTCCGCCGGGTGGCGTCGATCGCGGTGGTCCACGAGACCCTGGCCGGCAGCCGGGAGGACGTCGTCGACGTCGACGAGGTGCTCGACCAGGTGCTGCCCATGCTGGGCGACGTGGCGTCGGTGGGTCCCTCGGCGGTGATCCGGCGGACCGGCCGGTTCGGCGAGCTGCCCGCGGTCAACGCGACCCCGCTGGTGCTGGCGGTGACCGAGCTGCTGCACAACGCGGTCGAGCACGCCTTCGTCGACGGCCCCGCCGGCAGCATCGAGCTGGTCGCCGAGCGCGACGGCCACGACCTGGTGGTCCGGATCGCCGACGACGGGCGCGGCCTGCCCCCGGGGTTCGACGCCACGGCCAGCCGGGGGCTCGGCCTGCAGATCGTGTCGACGTTGGTCACCAGCGAGCTGCACGGCCGGCTGGCGATCAGCGCGCCGCCGGAGGGCCCGGGCACCCTCGTGGTCCTCGAGCTGCCCGGTGCCGGCCGCGCCCGCCGCTGACGCACCCTGCAGCCGCGCGTGCCGAGGACGTACTTCCCCCGGACGCACACGGAGCCGGTCACCACGTCGTGGTGACCGGCTCCGGGGTCGGTGCGGGGGCGCGTCGGGTCAGGTGCGGACGCGGGCGCGCTGGGTGCGGCGCTTGAGGGCGCGGCGCTCGTCCTCGGAGAGCCCACCCCAGACGCCGGAGTCCTGGCCGGAGGTGAGTGCCCACTCGAGGCAGGACTGCACCACCGGACAGCGGTGGCACACAGCCTTGGCCTGCTCGATCTGGGTGACCGCAGGGCCCGTCGTCCCGATCGGGAAGAAGAGCTCGGGGTCCTCGTCCCGGCAGAGGGCGCGGTGGCGCCAGTCCATGTCGGTGTGCTCCTCGGTGTCGTCTACGGTGTGCCCGGACCCCGGTGCCGGCGTGAGCCGGTCCTGGTCGGCCGACGACGGCTGGATCGCCGTCGGCGGCACATCGCACGCTGGTGTTACCAGCGGGTTGCGTTCGTGGTCGATCGTTTCACGCGACGGGGAGCTGTCAAGCAGTTCAGCCGCTCGCCATCCCTCCGTATGAGCAACCTCACCACGCCACTACCAGGTCCGCCACCCCGGCGGGCCACCGGGTACCCCGCGCAGCTGTCAGCAGCCTGACCGTGGGCTGCCGTGCGGATCAGACGACGACGTCCAGGGCGTCGGGGACGCCGCGCACCCGCAGGGCCGTCGCCGGGCCGAGGTGGTCACCGTCGAGCTGCCACTCCTGCGGGCGGCTCGACGTCACCTCCAGCTCGGCCAGGTCGTGCCGCCGGTGCACCCGCCGGCCCGCGGCGTGCGGGCGGTCCGACATCGCGGTGCGCAGCGTGCCCAGCATCGACACCGCACCGACCCGGCCCATCGCGAACGCCGCCAGCCCGGTGTCGAAGTCGGCCTCGGGGCTCGGCGCGATCGGGCGGGCGCCGAGGTAGGTCCACGGGTTGACGTTGGCGACCAGGCAGAGGAACAGGTCGGCCACCGGCGGCTGGCCCGGGACCCGCAGCGTCATCGATGGGCGGCGGCGGTCGGGCCCCAGCAGGAAGGCCCGGGTGCCGGCGCGCACGTACAGGCTGCCGGTGGAGCGCCGGCCGCGGGCCCGCTGCTCCTCGACCCGGCGGATCACGTCGGCGTCGAACCCGAGGCCGGCGGAGAAGACGAACCACCGCGGCGCGGTCCACCCCGGTCCCCACGCGATGTCGGTCTCGGTGGCGACCTGCGCGCTCGCCGTCCCCAGCGAGATCCGGCGGGTCCGCCCGGCCCGCAGCGACTCCAGGATCTCCGCGGTGGCCTCCACCGGGTCCCGGGAGCGGCCCAGCGCCCGGGCGACGACGTTGGTCGACCCGCCCGGGACGACGGCGAGGGTGGGCACGTGCGCGCCGGGGCCGTCGGCGAGCATGCCGTTGACCGTCTCGTTGACGGTGCCGTCGCCCCCGAGGGTGACCACGACGTCCACGCCGTCCGCGGTGGCCTGCGCCCCCAGCTCGTGGGCGTGGCCCCGGTGGGTGGTCTCGGCGACGTCGACCTTGAGGTCGCTGGACAGCGCCCGGACCAGGACGTCGCGGACCTTCGCGGTGGTGGTCGTCGCCGCCGGGTTGGTCACCAGGAGCGCGCGCATGACCCCGACAGTAGCCAGCGGGGCGGGGCGCCCCGCGTAGCCTCGGGCCGTGGCAGCAGGTGGGCAGGACCCCGGTGGCCGGCGGTGGACCGAGCGGCTGCTGGGCGGCACCGCCCGCGAGTCCGCCCCCCGGCCGGCCCGGGCGCCCGCGGACGCCGCACCCCGCGCGGTGCGCCTGGCGGCGCTGCTGGTGGGCCTGGAGGCCGCCGCGACGCTCGTGGTGGCCGGCGTCGTGCTCTGGCTGACGCTGACCGGCGACCCCGACAGCGTCGGCCGGGCGCTGGCCGAGGTGGTCTACGTGCTGCTGGGTGCCGGGGCGCTGGCCGCGGGCGCCGGCGGGCTGCGCCGGGTGGCCGGCTGGGCGCGCGGGCCGGTGGTCGTGCTGCAGGTGCTGCTGGGCGCGCTGGGCTACGTGACCGCGTTCGAGGCCGACCGCCCGCTGCTGGGCCTGCCGGTGCTCGCCTGCGTGGCCGGGGTGTGCTGGTTCCTGGCCACCCCCGAGGCCCGGCTGGCGTACTCCGACCGCTGAGGGTCCGTCCTCAGACCAGGTCGATGACGTCGGCGATGGAGTCGACGACCCGGCTGGGCCGGAAGGGGAATCGGGACACGTCCTCGGCCCGGGTGGAGCCGGTCAGCACGAGCACCGTCTCCAGGCCGGCCTCGATGCCCGCGACGATGTCGGTGTCCATCCGGTCGCCGATCATCGTGGTGGACTCCGAGTGTCCGTCGATCCGGTTCAGGGCCGAGCGGAACATCATCGGGTTGGGCTTGCCGACGAAGTAGGGCTCGGCACCGGTGGCCTTGGTGATCAGCGCGGCGACCGACCCGGTGGCCGGCAGCGAGCCCTCGGGCGAGGGGCCGGTGACGTCGGGGTTGGTGGCGATGAAGCGCGCCCCGGCCTCCACCAGGCGGATGGCCCGGGTGATCGCCTCGAAGCTGTACGTGCGGGTCTCGCCGAGCACCACGTAGTCCGGCTCGGTGTCGGTGATGGTGTAGCCGGCCTCGTGCAGCGCGGTGGTCAGCCCGGCCTCGCCGACGACGTAGGCCGAGCCGCCGGGCAGCTGGGCAGCCAGGAAGTCCGCCGTGGCCAGCGCCGAGGTCCAGATGGCTCCCTCGGGCACGTGCAGGCCCGAGCGCTGCAGCCGGGCGGCGAGGTCGCGCGGGGTGAAGATCGAGTTGTTGGTGAGCACCAGGAAGCGCCGCTCCCGGTCGACCAGCCGCTGCAGGAAGTCCGCGGCACCGGGCAGGGCCAGGCCCTCGTGCACCAGGACGCCGTCCATGTCGGTCAGCCAGCACTCGCTCGGCCTGCGCTCGCTCACGTCGTCGTCCTCTCCCGGGCGAACTCGGTCAGTGCGGTGTCGGTCAGCCGGAAGACCGACCAGCCCTCCTGCGGGCGGGCGCCGGCGGCGCGGTAGAACTCCACGGCGGGGGTGTTCCAGTCCAGCACCGACCACTCCAGCCGGGCGTAGCCGCGGTCCACGCACAGGGCGGCCAGCGTGCGCAGCAGCTCGCGGCCCAGGCCGGTGCCGCGCTGGGCGGGGGAGACGTAGAGGTCCTCCAGGTGCACCCCGTGCGTGCCGCGCCAGGTGGAGAAGCTCAGGAACCACAGCGCGAACCCGACGACGGTGCCCTCGTCGTCCACCGCGACGTGGCCGAACAGCGCGGGGGAGTCGCCGAACAGGGCGGTGTGCAGCTGGGCCGAGGTCATCCGCGCCTCGTCCAGGCTGCGCTCGTACTCGGCGAGCTCGCGGACCAGGGCGACGACGGCGTCGACGTCGCCCGGCCCGACCGGTCGCACCGTCACGACAGCAGCTCCTTGACCCGGGCCGGCACCAGCCGCCCCAGCGGGGACACCACCGGCACCAGCAGGGGGGAGAGGAGGTAGCCGTAGGCCACCACGCAGAAGGTCAGCACCGGTACCGTGGCCAGGCCGACGGCGATCAGCACGGCGGCGGTGACCAGACCGTAGGGGCGCCGGCTCTTCGGGCTGACCAGCGACCGGAACGACCGCCAGCGGATCGTGGAGATCATCAGCAGCCCGGGGACCAGGACGACCAGCAGCACCCACAGCCGGTCGCGGCCCTCCAGGACGTCGGAGAAGGCGAACACGCTGGCCATCACCACCCCGGCCGCGCCGGGGCTCGGCAGGCCGACGAAGAACCGCTTGTCGGCCGTCGGGTCGACGGTGGTGTTGAACCGGGCGAGCCGGATCGCCGCGCAGGCCACCCACACGAAGCAGGCGATCCACCCCAGCGGGTCGAAGCCGTCACGGCCGGCGGAGAACAGCGCGAAGGTCAGCAACGACGGCGCCAGGCCGAAGGACACCAGGTCGGCGAGGGAGTCGAACTGCAGGCCGAAGGGGGAGACGGCGCCGACGATCCGGGCCACCGCGCCGTCGGCGATGTCCAGGACCACCGAGGCGCCGATCAGCACGCAGGCCAGGCCGTACTGGCCGCGGAAGGCCACCAGGATCGCGGCGAACCCGCACAGCATGTTGCCCAGCGTGAACAGGCTGGGCAGCCACGAGCGGGCCCGGCTGCGGCCCCGGCGGGAGGAGCTGCGGACGAACTCGACCGTCTGCGTCCGCCGCGTGCCCTCGCGGGTCACGGTCTCCCGCCGTCGCTCGAGGTGCCCCAGCGGGCGATGACCGTCTCGCCGCCCCGGACCCGCTGGCCCTTGGTGACCGCCAGCACGGCGTCGGCGGGCAGGAAGACGTCCATCCGCGAGCCGAACTTCATCAGGCCCATCCGCTCGCCGGTGGCCAGCTGCGCGCCCGGGCCGGTGCGGGTGACGATGCGGCGGGCGAGCACGCCGACGAGCTGCCGGAAGACCACGGTGCGGTCCCCGTCGGCCAGCCAGATCTCGCTGCGCTCGTTGCGGTGCGCGCTCTCGGCCCGGTAGGCGGCCAGGAAGCTGCCGGGGGTGTAGCTGCTGCTGGTGACCGTGCCGCGGTAGGGCGACCGGTTCACGTGCACGTCGACCACCGACAGGAAGATGCTGACCTGCTGCCAGCCGCCCTCGGGGGCCGGCTCGGGGGCGACGCCCTCCTGCGCGGGGCCGGCGACCATCACCATGCCGTCG
This sequence comes from Klenkia terrae, assembly GCF_037083865.1. NCBI lineage: Bacteria > Bacillati > Actinomycetota > Actinomycetes > Geodermatophilales > Geodermatophilaceae > Klenkia > Klenkia terrae. Next base: position 145,494 of record NZ_JBAPLV010000005.1, read on the forward strand.
GCGGGGGAGACCACGTCGTCGCCGCCGACGGGGGCGGTGTCGCAGCTGCGCTGCGGGTCCCGGAAGAACAGCGCCATGTAGGCGGACAGGCCGACCAGTGGCCAGGCCGCCAGCCGCGCGCCGCGCGCACCGGTCACCCGACCCAGCACCCCCAGGGCGACCGCCGGGGCGAGCGGGACGGTGATGAAGGGCCAGCCGGCCCGGTCGATGCGCATCGAGGTCCGAGGCTACCGGGACCGCGGCCCGGCGGTCCGCTTCACCGGGAGGCGTGACCGGCGCTGGCGCCGTTGTCGCTCTCCCGGAGGCGTGACTCGCCGCCGTACCAGTCCAGGCAGACCACGGTGGCGTCGTCGCCGAGCTCGGTGTCCGAGGACGCGACCACGGCGGCGCCCAGGGCGTGCACCAGCTGCCGGGGGTGCATCGCCGCGGTGCCGGACAGCACGGTGCCGATGTCGACGGCCTCGGCCTCGCGCTCGAGCATGCCGTCGGTGAGGAGGACGAGGCGGTCCCCGGGCAGCAGCTGGACCTCCTGCACGCGGTACCCCCGATCGGGCTCGACCCCGAAGGGGAGGTCGACCAGCAGCTCGACCTCCTCCACGACGCCGTCGCGCAGCCGCAGCGGAAGGGGGTGCCCGGCGTTCACGATCCGGGCGATGCCCGTCGCCAGGTCCACCTCCAGCACCTGGCCGGTGACGAACTGCCCCGGCGGCAGGTGCCGCTCGACCGACTCGCTGGCGACCCGGGCCTGGGTGCGGAGGTCCGAACCCGCCCGGCGCTCGTTGCGCAGGCTGCCCACCAGCAGGGTCGCCAGCAGGGACGCCGCGACGTCGTGGCCCACGGCGTCGGTGATCGACACCCGCAGCTGGTGCCGGTCCAGCGACCAGTCGAAGGTGTCGCCGCCCACGGTCGCGGCCGGTTCCAGCCAGCCCGACACGGTGAACTGCCCGGCCTCGCAGGTGAAGGAGGCGGGCAGCAGCCGGCGCTGGATCTCCGCGGCCAGGGAGAACGGCGTCGTCCGCTGGCCCCACTCGAAGAGGTCGGTGTGCCGCCGGTTGGCGATCAGCACGTAGGCCAGCGCATGACCGGCGGCCGCGACGTCGGCGAGCACCTGGGTGTCGGGCTCGACGGGCAGCACCAGCTCGAGCACGCCGAGCGCGTCGCCGCGGTCGGTGACCGGGACCAGCACGCGGCTGCCGGTGTCGAGGTCGACGACCGCGGCCCGCTGGGTGCGCAGCACCTCGCCGTAGTCGCTGCCCTCCAGGGGGACGGTGTCGGCGCTGTCCGTGCCCGACCTGCGGGTCGCGGTGCCGGCGGGCGTGACCGTGCCCAGCCGGACCAGGGCGTGCCCGGAGAAGTCGGCGATGAGGAAGGAGACGGCCCGGGCGCCCAGCGCGGCGGACAGCTCGGCCGCCACCACCATGACGGCGTCCACCGGGGCCGCGGCCTCGACCCGCTCCAGCAGGGCGCGCAGGTCAAGACGTGAGCTCACTGGGCCACCTGGTCCGGGGGAGAGAAGGGCGATGCCGGGCCGCCCCGTGGGGCGACCCGGCATCGGTCGTGCAGGGATCAGGCCGCGGCCTTGGTCTCCCAGAAGATCGTGTCGATCTCGGCGATGTAGTCCAGCAGCTTCTGGCCCTCGGCGGGGTCCACGGACTGCTTGGCACCGGAGGCACCGGCCTGCTTGGTGGCCTTGTTGAACAGCTCGTGCAGCTGCGGGTACTTCTCGAAGTGCGGGGGCTTGAAGTAGTCGGTCCACAGCACCCACAGGTGGTGCTTGACCAGGTCGGCCCGCTGCTCCTTGATGATGAGCGCGCGCGTCTTGAACACCTCGTCGTCGCTGCCCTGGTACTTCTCCTGCAGGGCCTTGACCGACTCGGCCTCGATGCGTGCCTGGGCTGGGTCGTACACGCCGCAGGGGAGGTCGCAGTGCGCGGTGGCCTCCACGGCGGAGAACAGGCTGAACAGCCGCATGGGGTGTTCCTCCGTAGCTCGTGGGATGGGTCGTCTGGGACCCTACTCGCGCAGATCATCGCGGACACGTCGAGCGGAGGCCGGTGGTGACCGACGTCCCGCCACTGGCCACCCGGTGGGCCCTGGTGCGGGTGACCGGACCCTCGATGTCGCCGACCGTGCGGCACGGGGACCGGCTGCTGGCCGCCCGGGCGACCACCGCCCGGCCCGGGCAGGTGGTGCTCGCGCGGTTCCCCTCCCGGCCCGGCCTGCTGGTGGTCAAGCGGTGCGTCCGCGAGGTGCCCGGCGGGTGGTGGGTCGAGGGCGACAACGAGCTGGTGACCGACGACAGCCGGGCGTTCGGGCCGGCGGTCGTGGTGGGCCGGGTGCTGGCCCGGGTCGGCCCGCGGCCGGGGCGGTTGCCCGCTGCGCGTCGGTGAACCGGCTGTGACCTGGGTCGCTGCTCTACGCTCCCGGTCCCATGAGCTCAACGGAGAGTGTCATGCCCGGCTCGACCGACCGGTTCGCCGACGACCCCGCCTTCGCGGTGCACGAGGGCGGCAAGCTCTCGGTGCGCACCAAGGGTGCGATCACGTCGATCGAGGACCTCGCCCTGACCTACACCCCGGGTGTGGCCCGGGTGTCCAGCGCCATCGCCGCGGAGCCCGAGCTCGCCCGTCGCTTCACCTGGGCCCCGCGGGTGGTGGCCGTGGTGTCCGACGGCACCGCGGTGCTCGGCCTGGGCGACATCGGCCCGGCCGCCGCGCTGCCGGTCATGGAGGGCAAGGCCTGCCTGTTCCGCGAGTTCGCCGACCTGGACTCCGTGCCGATCGTGCTGTCGACCACCGACGTCGACGCGATCGTGGACACCGTGCTGGCGATCGCGCCGTCCTTCGGCGGGATCAACCTGGAGGACATCAGCGCGCCGCGCTGCTTCGAGGTCGAGGCCCGGCTGAAGGAGCGGCTGTCCATCCCGGTCATGCACGACGACCAGCACGGGACGGCGATCGTCGTCCTGGCTGCGCTGCGCAACGCGGCGAAGGTGGTCGGCCGACCGCTGTCGGACCTGCGGGTCGTGGTCTCCGGGGCGGGCGCCGCGGGGGTGGCGTGCACCAAGATCCTGCTCGAGGCCGGCATCGGCGAGATCGCCGTCGCGGACTCCCGAGGCCTGCTGCACGCCGGCCGCGAGGGCCTCACCGAGACCAAGCAGTGGCTGGTCGAGCACACCAACCCCACCGGGCGCACCGGCACGATGGTCGAGGCCCTCGTCGGCGCCGACGTCTACCTGGGGCTGTCGGGCGGGTCGGTGCCGGAGTCGGCGATCGCGGCGATGGCGCCGGGCTGCATCGTGTTCTCCCTGGCCAACCCCACGCCCGAGGTGGACCCGGAGATGGCCGCCCGGTACGCCGCGGTGGTGGCCACCGGGCGCAGCGACCTGGCCAACCAGATCAACAACGTGCTGGCGTTCCCCGGTGTCTTCCGCGGGGCGATCGACGCCGGCGCCACCGGCATCACCGAGGGCATGAAGCTGGCGGCCGCGACCGCCATCGCCGACGTGGTCGGCGACGACGTCCGGGCGGACTACATCGTGCCCTCGCCGCTGGACCGGCGGGTGGCCGAGGCCGTGGCCGCCGCGGTCGCCGCCGCGGCCCGCGCCGAGGGCGTCGTCCGCGGCTGACCTACCCGGCGGCGGTGAGTCCCTCGAGGACCGCCGCCGCCGGCAGGTTCAGCCACAGCAGCACCAGCGTCGCGACGACGAACGCCGGGACGAGCACCACCTTCTCGGTGAAGCCCCCGGTCCGCATCGGGGAGAACGCCACCGTCGCGCGCGGCCGCGCCAGCCAGACCAGCGGGACCGGGACGCCGCCGCAGGTCAGGAAGTCCCCGGCGATGTGCACCAGCACGCCCAGGGCCACCGCCCACGGCAGCCAGGTCGGCGAGGGGCTGTGCGCCAGCAGCAGCCAGGCCCCGCCCCAGGACAGCACCAGGTTGCCGACCACGGTCTCCTCGAACCGCCCCGGCACGACGACGTGCAGGGCACGCAGCGCGAGGCCGATGGCGAGCGCGAGCAGCAGCAGGGAGGCCCACGTCGCCTGCGCGGCGGCCAGCGCCAGTCCACCGGCGGCCAGCGGGGCGAGGAGGGCGTCGTGGGTGCCGTGCCGGTGCCCGCCGGTGACCTTGCCGACCAGCCCCGAGGGCACCTCGGTCAGCGGTCCCCACATGCGGGAGATGGTCGAGCCGCGCTGGTCGAGGTCGGGCAGCATCGCCATCCCGCCGACCGCGGCGACCCAGCCGAGCTGGGCGACGGTGCCCGTCAACGGTGCGACGGGCAGCGTCGCGGCGCCGACGGCGAGCCCGGACAGGGCGTGGGAGTGACCGAGCACCCACCCATGGTGACGCCCGGACCCCGCCGAGGCCGGGAGGGCGCGCTCAGCGGGTGGGGCGGTAGACCCGGTCCAGGACGCCGGTGAGCAGCCGCTCGGCCACCGGGCGGGGGAGCGCCGCGACCAGCGCGTGCACCGGTGCCATCCGGGCCGGCAGCGGACCGCCGTCCAGCCCGGCGAAGGCCAGCAGCCCGTCCACCTCGGCGACGGTGAGGGCGGCCGGGTCCAGCCCCTCGGCGGCCGCGACCAGGCCGGGGTCGGGCACCGGGGGCGGCAGCTGCACCGCGGCCCGCGCGGCGTCGGCCAGGTCGGCGAGCAGGGCGGGCACCCGGTCGGCGGTCGCGGCGGTGACGGTCAGGTGCAGCGTGGCCGGCAGCCGGGTGCCGTCGGGCTGGTCGAAGGGCGGCTGGGGCTGCAGCAGCCAACCACGGGCGGTCATCTCGTCGGCCAGGTGCAGCACGTCCAGCCCGTCCTCGCCGGCCAGCGCGACCAGCGTCGTGGCCGGTTCCCCGACCACCCGCACGCCGGGGACGGCGGCCAGCCCGGCCACCAGCTGCTCGGTCGCCGTCCGGGCAGCGCGGGCCAGCCGTCGGTAGCCCTCGGTGCCCAGCCAGCGGTGCACGGCCCAGGCCGCGGCCATCGGCCCGGCCGGGCGGGTGCCGGCCAGCGTCGGGTTGACCACCGGGTAGCCGGGCCAGCCGGCCGTGGCGTACCCGTGGCCGACCCGGAACTCCGGGTCGCCGGTGAGCAGCAGGGAGACGCCCTTGGGTGCGTAGCCGTACTTGTGCAGGTCCACCGACAGGCTGGTCACGCCGGGCACCGACAGGTCGAAGGGCGCGGGGTCGAGGAAGGGCAGCAGCCAGCCGCCGATGCAGGCGTCGACGTGGCAGGGCACCCCCGCCGCCCGGGCCAGCGCCGCCACCTCGGCCACCGGGTCCAGCACGCCGTGCGGGTAGGACGGCGCGGAGACCACCACCAGCGCGGTGCGGGTGGACAGCAGCTGCTCGACGTCCCCGGGCCGCACCCGGCAGGTGACCTGGTCGACCCCGACGTCCACGACCGCCAGGTCGAACAGGTGCGCGGCCTTGCGGAAGGCTGCGTGGGCCGTGACCGGCAGCAGCAGCTGCGGACGGCGGTCGTCGCCGGGGTGGGTGGCCCGCCAGCGGGTCCGGGCGGCGAGGACGGCGAGCAGGCAGCTCTCGGTGCCGCCGGAGGTCACCGTGCCGACCGCGGCCGGCCCGCCGCCCAGCAGCCCGAGCCCGGCGGCCACCAGGTCGTCCTCGACCCGGGCGACGCTCGGGAACGCGGTGGGGTCCAGGGCGTTCGTCCACTGGAACGCCGCCTGCGCGGCCGCGGCCAGGCCGTCGACCTCGGCCAGCCCCGAGTCGTAGACGTAGGCCATCGTGGCGCCGCCGTGGGTGGGCACGTCCTCGGCGGTCAGCGCGGTGAGCTCGGCGAGGACGTCTCGGGGGGTGCGGGGGGTCACGGGGCGGGCTCCAAGCGGTAGCGGGCGATCAGCGGCAGCGAGGCGAGCACGAGGGCGGCCGGCAGCAGGCTGAAGCCGAGCAGCACGGTGGTGTCGGCGGCCGCGGTCTGGGTGACGACGGCGTCCCCGACCGACGAGCGGTAGCCGGCCAGCGCGAGCAGCCCGCCGAGCAGGCCGGGCCCGACGGCCAGCCCGAGGGTCTCTGCCGCCGTCCAGACGCCGGTGAACACCCCGGCCCGGCGGCGGCCCGAGGCGGCCTCGTCGGCGGCGACCACGTCGGGCAGCATCGCCAGCGGGAACATCTGCAGGCCGGCGTAGCCGATGCCGACGACCACGACGAGGCCCAGCACCAGCGCGGTCCGGCCGGGTGCACCGAGGGACAGCCCGGCCGCGCCGACGGCGAAGACCGTGCCGGCGGCCAGCAGCCCGGTGCGCTTGCCCACCCGGCGGCCCAGCCGCAGCCACAGCGGCATGACCACGATCGCCGGCCCGATGAGCGCGGCGAACAGCAGCGTGCCGGCGGCCGGGTCGCCCAGCACCTGCCGCGCGTAGTACGGCACGCCGGCCAGCATCACGCCGATCCCCAGTGCCTGGACGACGAAGGCGGCCAGCAGCAGCCGGAACGGCCGGACCCGGGCGGCCACCCGGAGCGTGTCGCGCAGCCGGCCCTCGCTGTGCACCCGGGTGAGCGTGCGGGCCGACCGGGTGCCCACGACGGCGCCCAGCATCCCGACGGCGAGCAGCACCGCCACGAACCCGGCCATGGCCAGGTACCCGGCCCGGCCGCCGCCGGCCAGGTCGACCACGGCGGGGGCGCCGGCCCCGGCGAGCAGGATCCCCAGGGCCAGCGCGGCCACCCGCCAGGAGACCAGGGTGGACCGCTCACCGGGGTCCAGCGTGATCTCGGCGGGCTGGGCGACGTAGGGCACCTGGAACAGCCCGTACGCGGTGGCCGCGAGCAGGAACGCCACGGCGACCCAGGTGGCGGCCAGCCAGGTCGGGCCCCCGGGGCCGGCGAACACCAGCACGAACAACGGCGGCAGGGCGAGCCCGCCGGCCAGCATCCACGGCCGGCGGGGACCCCAGCGGTGCGTCGTCGAGTCCGAGCGGGCGCCGACCCACGGGTTGAGCAGGACGTCCCACGCCTTGGGGGCGAACACCACCAGCCCGGCGACGCCCGCACCCACGCTGAGGACGTCGGTGAGGTAGTACAGCAGCAGCAGACCCGGCACCGTGCCGAAGGCGGCGGTGCCGACCGAGCCGAGCGCGTAGCCCAGGTGGGTGCCGCGGCCCAGCGACGGCGCAGACGTGAGGGGGAGGCCGGTCACGCGGCTGGACGCTAGTCCGGCAGCGGTCGTGGCGGGGTCCCTGCGGCGCGCGGCACGCGGAGGCCGGCCACCAGCCCGAGGACCGATGCCCCGGCCATGACCGCGGCCATGGGCAGCAGCGCACCGGCGGCGCCGAGCCCGGCCAGCGGGGCGATCGCCCCGGCGACGGCGAACTGGCCCACCCCGACCAGCGCCGAGGCGGTGCCGGCGGCCCCAGCCGCGTCGGCCATGGCCAGCGCCGTGGCGTTGGGCAACACCAGCCCGGTGGCGGCGACCACGACGAAGAGCACCGGGAGCAGCACCGGCAGGCCGCCGTCGGCCAGGGCGGTGACCACCAGCCCGACGCCGCCGGCGACCTGGGCGGCCAGGCCGCCGACCAGCAGGGTGCGCGGGCCGAGCCGGGCGACCAGGACCCGGGACAGCTGGCCGGCCGCGACGATGCCGGCGCCGTTGACCGCGAACACCAGGCTGAACTGCACCGGGGTGAGCCCGTAGCCGGTCTGCAGCACGAACGAGGACGTGGAGATGTAGGTGAACAGCGCCGCGAACCCCAGGCCCTGGGCGAGCACGGCGGTGCGGAACGCTCGGCGGCCGACCAGCTCGCGGGTGGCTCGGACCGTCGCGCGGGCGCCACCGCGGACCCGGCGCTCCGCCGGCAGGGTCTCGGGCAGCCAGCGCGCGGCGACCAGCAGCACCAGCCCGATGAGCGCCAGCACGCCGAAGACCCCGCGCCAGTCGGTGACCCGCAGCAGCTGACCGCCCAGCACCGGGGCGAGCACGGGTGCGGCACCGCCGATGGAGGCCAGCAGGGCGAAGGCCCGGGCCGCCTCGGTGCCCTCGGTCCGGTCCCGGACGACGGCCCGGGCCAGCACGATGCCGGCCGCCCCGGCCAGTCCCTGCAGCAGCCGGATGCCCACCAGCAGCCACACCGAGGGCGCCAGCGCGCACAGCACCGAGGCCAGGGCGTACGCGCCGACGCCGACCAGCACCGGCACCTTGCGGCCGAACCGGTCCGACAGCGGGCCGGCCACCAGCTGTCCGACCGCCAGGCCGACCGCGACCGACGTCAGGGTGAGCTGGACCGCGCCCTGCCCGGCCCCGAACTCCGCCTCCAGCGAGGGCAGCGCCGGCAGGTAGAGGTCCATCGACAGCGGACCGAACGCCGACAGGGCCCCCAGCAGCACCATCGTGCTGCGGGTGAGGCGCTGGTCAGTCCTCGTCGGGGTCGTCCGTGCCGCCGCGCGCCAGCCAGGTGGCCAGCCGCTCGACCGGCACCTCGAAGTCGGGGTGCTGGTCGACGAAGGCCTGCAGCTGGTCACCCAGCCAGGCGAGGGAGACCTCCTCCTCGCCCCGGCGGGTGACCAGCTCCTCGATGCCGCGGTCGGTGAAGTACATGCCGACTACTGCGCGAAGGCGCGGGTGACCAGGTCCTTCTGCTCGGCCTCGTGGATCTTGGCCGACCCCACCGCGGGGCTGGCCGAGGCCTTGCGGCTGACCGCCGACAGCGTCTTCCCGGCCGGCAGCTCGGCGGGCAGGTTGACCGCCATGAACTGCCAGGCACCCATGTTGGCCGGCTCCTCCTGGACCCAGAACACCTCGCTGGCGTTCGGGTAGCGGTCCAGGGCCTCCACCAGCTCACCGGCCGGCAGCGGGTACAGCTGCTCGACCCGGAGCACGGCGACGTCGTCGATGCCCTGGGCCTCGCGGGCGGCCAGCAGGTCGTAGGAGACCTTGCCGCTGCACAGCAGCACGCGGCGCACGGCGCCGCCGTCCAGCGGGTCCCCGCCGACACCGGGGTCGGCCAGGACGGGGCGGAACCGCTCCTCGGTGAAGTCCTGCACCGCGCTGACCGCGGCCTTGGCGCGCAGCAGCGACTTGGGGGTGAAGACCACCAGCGGGCGGTGGGTGTCCGACAGCGCCTGGCGGCGGAGCAGGTGGAAGTAGTTCGCCGGGGTCGAGCAGTTGGCGACGGTCATGTTGTTCTCGGCGCACATCTGCAGGAAGCGCTCGGGCCGACCGCTGGAGTGGTCGGGACCCTGGCCCTCCAGGCCGTGCGGCAGCAGCAGCACGACGCCGGAGCGCTGGCCCCACTTGGCCTCGCCGGAGGAGATGAACTCGTCGATGATCAGCTGCGCGCCGTCGACGAAGTCGCCGAACTGCGCCTCCCACAGCACCAGGGCGTCCTTGCGGGCCACCGAGTAGCCGTACTCGAAGCCGAGCGCGGCGTACTCGCTGAGCAGCGAGTCGTAGACGAAGAACTTCGCCTGGTCCTCCGACAGGTTCGCGATCGGCGTGTACTCCTTGGCGTCCTCCCGGTCGATCAGGACCGAGTGGCGCTGCACGAAGGTGCCGCGGCGGGAGTCCTGGCCGGCCAGCCGGACCGGGACGCCCTGCATGAGCAGCGAGCCGAAGGCCAGCAGCTCGCCCATCGCCCAGTCGACGCCGCCCTCGCTGACCATCGCGGCCCGGCGCTCGAGCATCTTCTGCAGCTTCGGGTGGACGGTGAAGTCCTCCGGCAGCGAGACGTGCACGTCGCCGATGGCCTTGAGCACCTCGGGGGTGATGGCGGTCTTGGCCGACTCCGAGGGCCGCTGGTCCACCGGGCGGACCTGCTTGGAGGAGTCCTGCGCGTCGTGGGTCTCGGAGAACGCGCGCTCCAGCTGCCCGCGGTAGTCCTTGAGCGCCTCCTCGGCCTCGGCCAGGGTGATGTCGCCGCGACCGACCAGCGCCTCGGTGTACAGCTTCCGGACCGAGCGCTTGCGGTCGATGATGTCGTACATCAGCGGCTGGGTCATCGAGGGGTCGTCGCCCTCGTTGTGGCCCCGGCGGCGGTAGCAGACCAGGTCGACCACGACGTCCTTGCGGAAGGCCTGGCGGTAGTCCACGGCCAGCCGGGCCACCCGCACGCAGGCCTCCGGGTCGTCGCCGTTGACGTGGAAGACCGGTGCCCCGATCATCCGCGCGACGTCGGTGGAGTAGAGGCTGGAGCGGGCCGCGGCCGGGCTCGTGGTGAACCCGACCTGGTTGTTCACCACCACGTGCACGGTGCCGCCGGTGCGGTAGCCGCGCAGCTGGGACAGGTTGAGGGTCTCGGCGACCACGCCCTGGCCCGCGAACGCGCTGTCGCCGTGCAGCAGCACCGGCAGGACGGTGAAGCCGTGCTCGCCCTTGTCGATCATGTCCTGCTTGGCCCGCACGATGCCCTCGAGGACGGGGTTGACCGCCTCGAGGTGGCTGGGGTTCGACGTCAGCGACACGGTGATCCCGGCGTCCCGCGAGGGGTGCTGGAAGTGGCCGGTGGCGCCGAGGTGGTACTTCACGTCGCCGGAGCCCTGCACGGTGCCCGGGTCGATGTTGCCCTCGAACTCCCCGAAGATCTTCGAGTAGGGCTTGTGCAGCACGTTGGCCAGCACGTTCAGCCGGCCGCGGTGCGGCATGCCGATGGCGACCTCGTCGAGCTCGTACTCGGTGGAGGCCAGCAGCACCTCGTCCAGCAGCGGGATGACGGACTCACCGCCCTCGAGGGAGAACCGCTTCTGCCCGACGTACTTGGTCTGCAGGAAGGTCTCGAAGGCCTCGGCGGCGTTGAGCCGGCCCAGGACGTGCTTCTGCTTGTCCCGGTTCGGGGCGTCGTGCTTGACCTCGATGCGCATCTGGAGCCACTCGCGCTCCTCGGGGTCGGTGATGTGCATGTACTCGACGCCGACCGTGCGGCAGTAGGAGTTGCGGAGCACGCCCAGGACGTCGCGCAGCGGCATGACCTTCTCGCCGGCGAAGCCGCCGACCGGGAACTGCCGGTCGAGGTCCCACAGCGTGAGGCCGTGCTGGGTGATGTCCAGGTCGGGGTGGGTGCGGACCTTGAACTCGAGCGGGTCGGTGTCGGCCATCAGGTGGCCGTTGCGCCGGTAGGCCTCGATCAGCTCGACGACCCGGGCGCCCTTGTCGATCTGGCCCTCGTGGCGGACGGTGACGTCGGGGACCCAGCGGACCGGCTCGTAGGGGATCCGCAGCGAGGCGAAGATGCCGTCGTAGAACCCGTCCTCGCCCAGCAGCAGCCCGTGCAGCCGGCGCAGGAAGTCCCCGGACTGGGCGCCCTGGATGATCCGGTGGTCGTAGGTCGAGGTGAGCGTGATGGTCTTGGCGACCGCCAGGTCGGTGAGCGTCTCGGGGCTCATCCCCTGGAACTCGGCCGGGTAGTCCATCGCGCCGACGCCGACGATCGTGCCCTGGCCGGTGGTCAGGCGGGGCACGGAGTGGTTGGTGCCGACGGTGCCGGGGTTGGTCAGGCTGACCGTCGTCCCGGTGAAGTCGTCCATCGTCAGCTTGCCGCCGCGGGCCCGGCGGATGACGTCCTCGTAGGCGCCCCAGAAGGCGGCGAAGTCCATCTCCTCGGCGCCCTTGATGTTGGCGACCACGAGCGAGCGGGTGCCGTCGGGCTTGGGCAGGTCGATGGCCAGGCCGAAGTTGACGTGCTCGGGCTGGACCAGGTTCGGCTTGCCGTCGATCTCGGCGAACGCCGCGTTCATCTCCGGGAAGTCGTCCAGCGCCCGGACCAGCGCGTAGCCGATCAGGTGGGTGAAGGACACCTTGCCCCCGCGGGAGCGGGCCAGGTGGTTGTTGATCACGATGCGGTTGTCGACCAGCATCTTGGCCGGCACCGCCCGCACGCTGGTGGCCGTGGGCACCGTCAGCGAGGCGTTCATGTTCTTCACGACGCTGGCGGCGGCACCGCGCAGCACGGTCTGCTTCGGGCCGGACGTGGCGTCGGCGGCAGCGGCCTTCGGCGCGGGCCTGGCGGCCGGCTTCGGCGTGGACGGCGCGGCGGGGCGCTGGTCGGCGGCCTTCTCGGCGGCCTGGGCGACCACCGGGGCGGTGGCCTTCGGCTCGACCGGGGTGGCCCGGGGAGCCGGTGCCGGGGCGGCGGCCGGCGTGCCGGTGGTGCTGTGCCGGGTGGCCGAGGCCTCCGCGTCGGCCTGGGCGGGCTTCGCGGCCGGCTGCTGCTCGGGCTGCTGCGCCGCGGGCTCGGCCGGGGCGTCGGACTGCTCGGCGGCCTGGCCGGTGGGGGCGTAGTCGTCGAAGAAGTCGTGCCAGGCCTGGTCGACGCTCCCGGGGTCGGCGAGGTACTGCTGGTACATCTCCTCGACCAGCCACTCGTTGGTTCCGAATCCGCCGGCCGCGGTGGACGCGGTGGGGGAGGGCTGGGATGAGTTCACGCTTGACACGGGGTCGAGTGCCTTCTTCGTCTGTGGACGTCGTTGGACCGGTTGCCGATGCTACCGGCCGGGGGTGCGGTGGGCCGTGCCCAGGTGACGCGTGTGACGTGGTGCGGCTCACCTCGGGCCGGCCGAGGGGTCAGCCGGCGGTGCCGCCGCCCTCGAGGAGGTCGACCAGGGCGTCCTGCCCGGTGGGGGAGCCGTCGCCGCCGGCGCGGTCGCGGGCCGCGGCCACCCGGGCGATGTCCAGGGCGCTGGCGCCGTCGGAGGTGGTGGTCTCCACGTCCGCCCCGGCGGCCAGGAGCACCCGGACGACCTCGAGCCGCCCGCCGTCGGGCCCGGCGGCGACCGCGGCGTGCAGCGCGGTGTGCCCGGTGTCGGCGTCCCGGCGGTCGACCACGGCACCGGCGTCCAGCAGCAGGGAGACGATCTCGACCTGCCCGGCGCCGGCGGCCGCCCGCAGCGAGCCGTCGTCGGGGTCGGCGCCGCGGTCCAGCAGCAGGCGGACCGCCTCGACCGATCCGCCCAGGGCGGCGAACCCGAGCAGCGAGGTGTCGGCGTCGTCGTGGACGGCGGACTCCCCGGCGTCCAGCCGGGCGGTCAGCCGCGCGGTGTCCCCGAGGTAGGCCGCGGCCGCGCCGTCGGGCTCGGCACCGCGGGCCAGCAGCTGGTCGACCAGGCCGGGGGCGAACTCCAGCGCGACGTGCAGCGGGGTGCGGCCGTGCCCGGTGGTGGCCTCCAGGTCGGCCCCGGCGGCCAGCAGCAGCTCCACGACCTCGCCCTGGCCGGCGGCGACCGCGACGTGCAGCGGCGTCCAGCCGTCCTGGTCGGCGCGCTCGACGGTGCTGCCCAGCAGGCGCGGCTGGGCCTCGACCGCGGCGCGCACGGCGGCGGCGTCCCCGGCTTCGACCAGCCCCGCCAGGCGCTGCCCGGTCATCCGCAGGGCGCGCAGCTCGCCGGTGCTCGGGCCGGAGGGTGTCCGATCGGTCATCGCGTGGACCTCGTTCGCTCGTCGGTGGGTCTGCAGGTCGTCGCGGCGGGTCGTCGGGAGGGGTCAGACCACGTCGCGGCGGACGGCCAGGACGGTCCCCAGCACGGCGGCGACCAGACCGTAACCGAGCAGGAGCAGCCCGCCCTGCCAGGTCCCCAGCAGGTCGCCCGGTCCGTCGCCGGAGGTCAGCGCGGCGAGCGCGCCGCCGGGCAGGTAGGCGTAGGCGTCGGCCGTGGCGGGGACGCTGGCGATGATCGGCTCGACCACGAACAGGTAGACCAGCGCGCCCACGACGGCGCCCACCTGGTTGCGCACCAGGGCGCCCACCCCGACCCCGATGACGGCGTAGACGACCAGCGCGAGCCCGGAGCGCAGCAGCACGCCGGGGGCGTCCCCGCTCCAGTCCGGCGCGCCCCCCCGCGCGCTGCCGTAGACCGTGGCGACCAGGACGGTCACCGCGACGACGGCGACGGCGACCACCAGCCCGGCGACGGCGTAGGCCAGCAGCTTGGCCACCACCACCCGCCCCCGCTGCGGGCTGACCAGGAAGGTCGGGGTGGCGGTGCGGTGCCGGTACTCCTGGGTCATCCCGATGACGCCCAGGACCAGGGCGATCACCGCGACCTGCGCGGGGATGCCCGCGACGACGTCGGCGAACTCGGTGGTGCCGACCGGGGGCAGGCCGTTCTCGGCGCCGGCCAGCCCGGTGAACAGGGCGGTGAAGCCGCCGGCCATGAGGCAGGCGACGACCAGCAGCCAGAGGCCGACCCTGGTGCTGAGGAGCTTGGTCCACTCGGCGCGGACGAGGTTCACGCGACGCTCCCCGGGGTCGTGGCGGCGTACTGCTCGGCCCCGGCGGTGAGCCGGAAGTAGACCTCTTCCAGGCCGGAGGTGTGCGACCGCAGCTCGTGCAGCTCGACCCCGGCGGTGAATGCCCGTGCACCGACCTCGTCGGTGGTCAGCCCGGTGACGGTGAGCGCCCCCGGGCCGGTCGCCTCGACCACGGCGCCGGTGCCGGCGAGCGCGGCGGTCAGCTGCTCGGCGGCGGGGGTGCGGACCAGGACGGTGCCCGCGGACTCGCCGCGCAGCTCGTCCAGCGTGCCCTCGCGGACCAGCTTGCCCGCCCCCACGATGACCACCCGGTCGGCGGTCTGCTCCACCTCGGCCAGCAGGTGGGAGGAGATCAGCACGGTGCGGCCCTGGTCGTGGGCCAGGTGCCGGAGGAACCCGCGCAGCCACTGGATGCCCTCGGGGTCCAGCCCGTTGGCCGGCTCGTCGAGCACCAGAACCTGCGGGTCGCCCAGCAGGGCCGTGGCCAGGCCCAGCCGCTGGCGCATGCCCAGGGAGTAGTTGCCGGCCTTGCGCTTGCCGGCCGGGGCCAGGCCCACCTGGGCCAGCACCTCGTCGGCCCGCGAGGTCGGCAGACCGGCGGCGCGGCAGTAGACCCGCAGGTGGTCGCGGCCGGTGCGGCCGGGGTGGAAGGCCGTCTCCAGCACGGCGCCGACCTGGCGGGTCGGCTGGGGGAGCGCGGCGTAGGGCGTGCCGCCGATCGTCGTCGTCCCGCGGTCGGGGGTGATCAGGCCCAGGGCCATCCGCAGGGTGGTGGTCTTGCCGGCCCCGTTCGGGCCCAGGAAACCGGTCACCTGGCCGGGCTCCACGGTGAAGCTCAGGGAGTCCACGGCGGTGACCGAGCCGAAGGTCTTGGTCAGGTCGCGGACCTCGACGCGACCGTCGACCGGTCCGTCGACGGTGCTGCCGACCGCTGGCGGGCTGCTCGTGATGGAAGCCTCCTCGGTGGTCCCCCGTGGCGTGCTGCCATCCAACCGCACCCGGGCCGGACGGATTCGTCTGTGACCACTGGACACACCTGGCGCGCGGGCCGTCGTCCGGTCCGCTAGGTTCCGCTCCGTGACTGCCTATCGGACCGTCGTCGTCGGCACCGACGGCTCGGAGTCCTCGCTGCGCGCGGTGACCCGGGCCGGCGCCCTCGCAGGGGCCTGCGGGGCCACCCTGGTGATCGCCTGCGCCTACCTGCCGACCGATCCCGA
The DNA here is from genome assembly GCF_037083865.1 of Klenkia terrae. Lineage (NCBI taxonomy): Bacteria > Bacillati > Actinomycetota > Actinomycetes > Geodermatophilales > Geodermatophilaceae > Klenkia > Klenkia terrae. Next base: position 160,894 of record NZ_JBAPLV010000005.1, read on the forward strand.
CGACCGGGACGTCCGCGGCGCCGCGGACGTGCTCAAGGACGAGGCCTACCAGGTGATGGGCTCCTCGCCCGCCGAGGAGACGGTGCGCACGGCGCACGAGCGGGCGTCGGCGGCCGGGGCCGGCGACGTCCGCACCGTCGCGGTGGTCGGGTCGCCGGTGGAGGCGCTGCTCGACGTGGTCAAGCGGGAGTCCGCCGACCTGCTGGTGGTGGGCAACCGCGGGCTGGCCGGGATCAAGGGGCGGCTGCTCGGGTCGGTCCCGGCCGACGCCACCCGCCGCTCGGCGGTCGACGTGCTCGTCGTCCACACCACGGACTGACCGGAGGGTCGAGCCCTGCCCGCGGACGACGCCGGCGTCCCGGACGCCCGCGAGGCGATGGACCGGCTGCTGCTGGGCGGCCCGCGCCGCTGGACCCGGCTGGAGGTCGCGCAGCGGTCCGGGGTCGACCCGGCGCGCACGCAGCGGCTGTGGCGGGCCCTGGGCTTCGCCGACGTGGGCGACGACGACGAGGTCTTCACCGACGCCGACGTCGAGGCGCTGCGGGCGCTGGGTGCGCTGATCGACTCCGGCTTCGTCGACCTGGACACCGAGGCGTCGATCGCCCGGGCGATGGGGCAGTCGCTGTCCCGGCTGGCCGACTGGCAGACCGACATGCTGGCCGCGCTGCTGCGTGAGCACCCGGGCGAGCCGGTGGACGCGGTGCGGGCGGCGGAGATGCTGCTGCCGCTCATGCGCGACGTGCAGGACTACGTGTGGCGTCGGCACCTGTCGGCCAACGCCGAGCGGTTGCTGGCCGCCGGCCCGGACGACGCGACCGACCGGCGCGAGCTGGCCGTCGGGTTCGCCGACCTGGTCGGCTACACCTCCCGCAGCCGCGGCATGGGTGGCCGCGAGCTCGGTGCGATGGTCGAGGACTTCGAGGGGCTGACGGCGGACCTGGTGGCCCGGCACCACGGCCGGGTGGTGAAGACGGTGGGCGACGGCGTGCTGTTCACCTGCACCACGGCGGTGGACGCGGTGGAGATCGGGCTGCGGCTGCCCGAGGAGTGGGCCGCGGCGGACCGGCCGCCGCTGCGGGTGGGTGCGGCGTTCGGCCCGGTGCTGACCCGGTTGGGCGACGTCTACTCCCCGGTGGTCAACCTGGCCAGCCGCCTGACGTCGCTGGCCCGGCCGTCCACCCTGCTCGTCGACCAGGACCTGGCCCGGCTGCTGCGCGGCGTGCGGGCCTACCGGGTGCGCCCGCTGCGCCGGGTCTCGGTCCGCGGCTACGACCACCTGCAGCCCTGGCTGGTCCGCCGCCGCCCCGGCACCCCGGTCCCCGGCGAGGACACCGGCCCCTTCGAGGACTTCCTCGACGACTACACCGACGAGGTGCTCGGTTCCCCAGACCCGGACCACCCGCACGACCCCCGGACCACCTGACCCAGCCACGACCCGCGGACGCCTCCACGACGTGCCCCCTCGAGTCCCCGACGAGTGGGGGGCCGGAGGCCTCCCCGAGGAGGGGCGGGTGGGCTCCACCCCACCGGGGAACGGCACCTGGCCGCGGTGCGGCCCAGAGGGCCGCGATGTAATTGCACCGTGTCCGCCACCCTCGTCGCCCGTGGCCTGGCCGCCGGGCACGGCGCCAAGGTCCTGTTCGCCGACCTCGACCTGGTGGTGGCCCCCGGGGACGTGGTGGGGCTGGTGGGGGTGAACGGGGCGGGGAAGTCGACGCTGCTGCGCACGCTGGCCGGGCTGCTGCCGGCGGAGGACGGCGGGATCAGCCTGTCCCCGCCGTCGGCCACGGTGGGTTACCTGCCGCAGGAGCACGAGCGCCGGGACGGCGAGACGGTGCTCGGGGCGCTGGCCCGGCGGACCGGTGTCGCGCCGGCGCAGCAGGAGATGGACGACGCCCTGGAGGCGCTGACCGCGGGCACGCCGGACGACGGGTACGCCGACGCCCTGGAGCGCTGGTTGGCCCTGGGCGGGGCGGACCTGGAGGAGCGGGCCGGCGAGGTGCTGGGGACGGTGGCGCCGGGGGTGGCGCAGGACGCGCTGATGACCGGGCTGTCGGGCGGGCAGGCGGCCCGGGTGGGGTTGGCCGCGCTGCTGCTGTCCCGCTACGACGTCCTGCTGCTGGACGAGCCGACCAACGACCTGGACCTGGCCGGACTGGACCAGCTGGAGTCTTTCGTGCAGGGCCTGCGCACCGGGGTGGTGGTGGTCAGCCACGACCGGGAGTTCCTGTCGCGCACGGTGACCCGGGTGGTCGAGCTGGACCTGGCCCAGCAGCTGGTGCGGGTGCACGACGGGGGCTACGAGGCGTACCTGACCGAGCGCGAGGTGGACCGCCGGCACGCCCGCGAGGAGTACGAGGAGTTCGCCGACACCAAGTCCGGGCTGGAGGCTCGGGCCCGGATGCAGAAGAACTGGATGGCCAAGGGCGTCCGGGACTCGATCAAGAAGAGCAAGGACGGCGACAAGCACATCAAGGCCGCGCAGCGGGCGTCGTCGGAGAAGCAGGCGGCGAAGGCCAAGCAGACCCAGCGGCGGATCGAGCGGCTGGAGGTGGTGGAGGAGCCCCGCAAGGAGTGGGAGCTGCGGATGGAGATCGCCGCCGCGCCGCGGGCGGGCTCGGTGGTCGCCGTGCTGCGGGGTGCCGTCGTCCGGCGGGGCGGGTTCCAGCTGGGTCCGGTGGACCTGCAGGTCGACTGGGGCGACCGGCTGGCGATCACCGGGGGCAACGGGGCGGGGAAGTCCACGCTGCTGGGGGCGCTGCTGGGCCGGGTCGAGCTCGACGAGGGCTCGTCGTCGCTGGGTTCGGGGGTGCGGCTGGGCGAGGTGGACCAGGCCCGGCGCAGCTTCCTGGGTGACCTGCCGCTGTCGGCGGCCTTCGGTGCCGAGGTGCCCGACCTGCCCGACGCCGAGGTGCGGACGCTGCTGGCGAAGTTCGGGCTGCGGGCCGACCACGTGCTGCGGCCGGCGGGGTCGCTGAGCCCGGGGGAGCGGACCCGCGCGGCGCTGGCCCTCCTGCAGGCCCGCGGGGTGAACGTGCTGGTGCTCGACGAGCCGACCAACCACCTGGACCTGCCGGCCATCGAGCAGCTGGAGCAGGCGCTGGCCGACTACACCGGCACGCTGCTGCTGGTCACGCACGACCGGCGGATGCTCGACGCCGTCGCGGTCACCCGCCGGCTGGCGGTCAGCGGGGGACGGGTGACCGAGGGCTGAGCCCGGCACCGTCGTGCGTGCGGGGTCGGCGTGGGTGGCTGACCGGCCGCGGCGGGTCGACCTCGAGCACCTGGGCGACCGCGTACTCCGCCAGCGCCGCGACCTCGGCGGCGGTGCCGTGCCGCGGGGCGATGGCCGGCAGCAGGTGGACCTCGAGCACCAGCTCGGTCGTGCCGACGACCCGGGCCGCGCTGCGCCACCAGGTCTCGCCGTCCAGCTGGGCGGTGGCGGTGGTGGGCCGGCCCGCCTGACGGGCGCGGACGGCGACCGGGCAGACCGGCACGCCGGCGGCCAGGGCGGGGGCGAACCGGGCAGGCACGAACCGGCCGATCTCGGTGCCGCAGGTGGTGGTGGCCTCGGGCCGGACCAGCACGCTGCGCCCGCGGAGCAGCTCGGTCTCGACCTGGTCGCCGCGCAGGGTGGCCAGGCCCGGCCAGATGGTGCCGTCGTCGGCCGGCAGCGCGGCGACCGCGGTGCGCAGAGCGAGGTCGTCGACCCAGGAGACCCGGTTGGCCACGACCAGGCGCGGGCCGGTCGGCCAGGGCGTGGCCGGCTGCACCACGACCACCCGCACGCCGGCGGCGGTGAGCAGGCGGGCGGCGGTGCAGACGGCGTGCCGGCGGCCGTCGCCGGCCGGCGGGCGGGTGGCCGCCCGGGCGAGCGCCGCGGCCAGGGCGGCCGCGCGCCGGCGCCGGACCCCGGCCGGGGCGGTGGGTGAGACGTCGGCGAGGCAGGCGGTCGAGCAGGGCTGCGTGCTCATGGCGACCACGGTCGGGTGCGCAGGTGGCCGCCGGGTGTCCGCCGTCCCACCGCGACACGTCGACCCGCGGAAGGTCCTCAGGTGCGGTCGACCGTCGTCCAGGCCAGGGTCAGCGCGGCCAGACCGGCCAGCACGCCGAGCAGGACCGGGTAGGGCGCCACGGCGGTGAGCGCGGCCAGCACCAGCGGGGCGGCGAACCCGAGGTAGGTCAGCGCGTAGAACACCCCGGTCAGGCCGGCCAGCTCGTGCGGGGCGGCCACCCGCTGGGTCTCCAGCAGACCGGCCACCAGGCAGCAGCCGTAGCCGGCCCCCAGCAGCAGCGCGGTGGGCACCAGCAGCCAGGGCGTCGGCGCGGCGGCGTAGGCCACGGCGACCACCAGCCCGGCGACGACGGCGGCGGTGCCCAGCCGGGCGGCCGGGCGGGTGTCGGCGGCGGCCAGCCGGCGGGCCAGCGGCTGCACCAGGACGCCGGTGCCCAGGGTCAGCCCGGCCACCACGGCGTTGACCGCCACGGCGTACTCGGCGGCCACCCCGCCGCCGTCGGCCAGCAGACCCGGCAGGACGGCGAGGGACACCGTCGCCGCGGTGAACACCCACGGGGCGACCGGGGTGACCAACCGCCGGAACCGCGGCTGGCGCACCGAGGCGATCCGCACCGCCGTGCGCAGCGGCACCCGGGTGTCGCTGCGCGGCACGGTCTCCGGTGACCGCCACAGCGGCACGAGGACGGCGAGGCCGAGGAGCAGGTGCGGCAGGTAGGCGACGGTGAGCGGGTGCGGGGCCCACTGGGCGACCAGCCCGGCGACCAACGGGCCCAGCCCGAAGCCGGCCGACAGCGCGGTGGCGGCCCGGCGGGCGCCGGTGCCGGGCACGGTGGTGGGGTCCCACGCGGGGCCCGACAGCTCGCGGACCCAGGCGCTGCCGGCGGCGAACGCGGCCCCGCTGGCCACCCCGGCGAGCAACCGCCCGGCGTACAGCGCCCAGAGCTGGTCCAGCAGCAGGACGGCGGTGGCCAGCACCGAGACCACGGCGGCCGCCCGCAGCACCGGACCGCGCCCGCGGGCGTCGGACACCGGGCCGAGCAGCAGCAGGGCCGGGATGAGCCCCAGCGCGTAGACCCCGACCAGCGCCGAGACGTCGACCGACGACAGCCCCTCGTCGCGCCGGTAGGCGACCAGCAGGCTGACGAACTGGTTGGCGCCCCACCCGATGGCGAACATGGCCAGCGCCACCGGGACCCAGGCGCGGGGCCGGGGCTGCGCGGGCGCGCTCACGCCTCGACGTCCGCCTCGACGACGGCCCTGAGCCGCTGCAGGCTGGTGGCCAGGTTGCGTCGCTGGAAGTCCGCGAACGGCCCCCGGGTGGCGACGGCGTCGAACAGCCGGGCGACCGGGTCGGGCATCGTGCGCTCGTCGGTCCACGTCTGGGTCACCCGGGTGCCCGGGGTGCCGTCGGGCAGCACGGCGGGCTCGAGCAGGTGCTCCCACCCGGCGATGCCGGCGCGCACCCGCCGGCGGGCACCGCCGATGGCCCGCACCCGGAAGGCGAAGCGCTGGTCGGGGTCGGCCGCGGTGACCACGCACTCGGTGATCCAGCGGAACCCGCGGCGCTCGTTGCTGCCGGTGAACACCGCCCCGACCGGCAGGGAGCCGGTGTGGTCGGTGCGCGCACCCCGGTTCTCCGGGCTGTACTCCGGGGTCCGGGTCGGGTCGCTGACCAGCGCGTAGACCGCCGAGGGCGGGGCCGCCACCAGCACCGAGTCGCTGACCGTGCGCCGGCGTGCCACGTCGTCCCCCGTCGGTGGTCGAGACGCACGAAGGGCCGGACCCTGGCGGATCCGGCCCGTGCGCTGGTGCCCCCGGCAGGATTCGAACCTGCGCCCCTGCCTCCGGAGGGCAGTGCTCTATCCCCTGAGCTACGGGGGCTCGTGTGGTGCTGGGGAAGCGACGGGAACGTTATCGCACGGCTCAGGGGGCCGGGAGGGGGGACCCCCCGCGGGCGACGAGCATCGCGGCCATCGTCGTGCTCTCCGCGCTCTGGGTCGTCGCGATCGACCGGGCGAGGCCGCGGACGACGGCCTCGGCGGCGCGCGCCTCGCCCTGCTGCGCCATCTCCAGGCCGCCCTGGTGGTGCCGGATCATCAGCTGCAGGAACAGCACGTCGAAGGCCGTGCCGGTGGCGGCCCGCAGCTCGGTGAGCTCGTCCTCGGTGGCCATCCCGGGCATGAGGCCGCCGGCGGACATGGCGTCGTGCTCGGAGGAGCCCATCCAGGCCATGGTGTCCCGATTGGTCACCGGCTGGCCCCAGAGGGTCAGCCAGCCCTGCATGCGACCGGTCTGGTTGGTCTGCGTGGCGGAGATGTCGAACGCGAGCTGCCGGACCTCGGGGTCCTGGCTGCGGGTGCCCGCGAGGTTGGCCATCTCGACCGCCTGCAGGTGGTGCCGGCTCATGTCCTGGGCGAAGCCGACGTCCACGCTGCCCGCCGCGGGCGGATCGGTGCGACCGAGGCCCAGGGCCACCGCGAGGCCGCCCCCCGCGACGAGCAGGCCTACGGCGATGACCGCGACGAGGACGGTGCTGAGCAGCTTGCGGGTACCACCGGTCGCGGAGTCGGACATCATCTCGGTCACCTCAGGGTTCGTGCCCGGGCCCGCTGCGGACGGGCCCGGGGCGCCGCGGTCAGCCCGCAGCGGTGGGGGTGGTCTCGGCGTCGGTCGGCACGCTGGCCGCCGCCGACCGGCTGTCGTCGCCGACCACCAGCGGGTCGGAGATGAACACCGGGTTCTCGCAGCTGGCCCCCGGCTCGGGGAAGAGGGCCTCGCCCTCGGCGTCCTGCCCGAAGACGAAGAAGTCGACGTACTGCTCGACGCGCGGGTCGGTGGCGGAGTCCACGGCCAGCTGGTGGTTCCACGACTGCAGGCTGATCGTCGACCCCAGACCGGCGTACGGGGACAACAACAGGCCGGAGGTGCCCTCGACCAGGTCGGTCAAGGTGGTGAGGTCGTCGTCGTTGATCGCGTCCGGGTCGTAGGTGATCCAGACCGCGCCGTGCTCCATCCCGTGGACGGCGTTCTCGTGCCGGATGTCCTGGTCGTAGACGGTGCCGGTGCAGTCGGCCCACTCGCCGTCGTGCGGGCCGCCCACCGGCGGTGACTCGGTGTAGTCCACCGGGGTGGTCACGTGCTGCTGGCCGGCGGCGTAGTCGAAGACCTGCACGCCGTCGATCTGGTCGGCCGCGGTGATCCGGTCGGCCTCGCTGCGGTTCACCGCGTAGACGGCGTAGCCGATGACGGCACCGGCGAAGACCACGACGGCGACGGCGGCGGCGATCAGGCCCCACGGCTTGGGCTTGGCGACCACGGCCTGCTGCGGTCGGGTCCGGCCGCCCTTGCCGCCGGGCCGGTTGCCGGCGCCCTTGCCCGCGGCGCCCAGGCCCTTCCCGGCCGGGGTGGCCTGCCGGCCACCGGCGCCCTTGCCCGGCGTGCGCTTGGCCGCCGAGGCGCCACCAGCGGGCTGATCGGCGTTCGTGTCGGGCTTCGGGTCCTCGGGCAAGGCCTCTCCAGTCTCGATCGGGGGTGGACCGCGCGGCGCACCGTGAGGCGGCGGGCCGGTCCCGGCGGGGGAGTCTAGATGGCGGAGCTGTGCGGACGGCCCCGTGTGACGGTGCACACCGGTCCTGCCTGCTGGTCAACGGCGCGGCGAAGTCGGTGGTTCCGCTCTTCTACGATCACCCGGTGACGCCCGAGCAGCTCAGTTCCCTCGTCCGCTCCGTCGTCGCCGCGGCCGTCGAGCGCGGCACCCTCGCGGTCGCCGTCCCCGACGACGTCGTGGTCGAGCGCCCGCGCAACCCCGAGCACGGCGACTACGCCACCACCGTGGCGCTCAAGCTGGCCAAGCAGGCCGGCCGGCCGCCCCGCGAGGTGGCCGAGCTGCTGGCCGCCGACCTGCGCGAGCAGCCCGGTGTCGAGCGGGTCGACGTGGCCGGTCCGGGGTTCCTCAACGTGACGTTCACCTCCGGCGCGCTGGGCCAGATCGCCGTCGACGCGGTGACGGCGGGGGAGGCCTACGGCCGCACCGACGCGTTCGCCGGGTTGAAGGTGAACCTGGAGTTCGTGTCGGCCAACCCGACCGGGCCGGTGACCCTGGGGTCCACCCGGTGGGCGGCGGTCGGCGACGCGCTGGGCCGGCTGCTCACCGCGACCGGGGCTCAGGTCAGCCGGGAGTACTACTTCAACGACGCCGGGTCCCAGATCGACCGGTTCGCCCGCAGCCTGATGGCCGCCGCGGCGGGCCGCCCGGTGCCCGAGGACGGCTACGCCGGTGACTACGTCGCCGACATCGGTGCGCAGGTCGTGGCCGCGGAGCCCGGCGTCCTGGACCTGCCCGAGGACCAGCAGCAGGAGCGGTTCCGGGTGCGCGGCGTCGAGCTGATGTTCGCCGAGATCAAGACCTCCCTGGCCGACTTCGGCGTCGTGTTCGACACCTACTTCTCCGAGGCCACGCTGCACGCCAGCGGGGCGCTGGAGAAGGCCATCGGCACGCTGCGCGAGCGGGGCCACGTCTACGAGGCCGACGGCGCCACCTGGCTGCGCACCACGACCTTCGGCGACGACAAGGACCGGCCGCTGGTCAAGAGCGACGGGGACCACACCTACTTCGCCGCCGACTGCGCCTACTACCAGGACAAGCGCTCCCGCGGGTTCGACCGGGTGGTGATCATGCTGGGCGCCGACCACGCCGGCTACGTCGGCCGGTACAAGGCGCTGGTCGCCGCGCTCGGCGACGACCCCGACCAGAACCTGGAGATCCTGCTCGGCCAGCTGGTCAACCTGGTCAAGGACGGCGAGACCGTCCGGATGAGCAAGCGCAAGGGCAACTTCGTGCTGCTGGCAGACCTGGTGGAGGCCGTCGGCGCCGACGCCGCCCGGTACGCCCTGGCCCGGGCCTCGGTCGACCAGCAGATCGACCTGGACCTGGACCTGTGGAGCAGGGCCGCCAGCGACAACCCGGTCTTCTACGTCCAGTACGCCCACGCCCGGATCGCCTCGCTGCTGCGCGGTGCCGCGGACCTGGGCATCGCCACCGGGCTGGACGCCGGGGACCCGGCGGCGGTGGACGCCACCCAGCTGGCCCACCCGCGGGAGGTCGACCTGCTGCGCGCGGTCGCCGAGTTCCCGCGGGTGGTCACCGCGGCCGCCGAGCTGCGCGCCCCGCACCGGGTGGCCCGCTACCTGGAGGAGCTGGCCGGCACCTACCACCGGTTCTACGACGTGTGCCGGGTGCTGCCGCGCGGCGACGAGGAGGTCACCCCGACCACCGTCGCCCGGCTGTGGCTGTGCGCCGCCACCGCGCAGGTGCTGCGCAACGGCCTGGCCGTGCTCGGCGTGCACGCCCCGGAGCGGATGTGAGGGCGCACCCGGCAGGTCCGCTGCACGGCAACCTGACCCCGCCCTCGGCCGCCGGTGCCCCGCCGGCGTCGCTCGGCGAGCTCGACGGCCAGGTCTGGCCGCGCAGCGCCACCCGGGTCGGCGGCGAGCTGCACCTGGGCGGGCGCCCGGTGACCGAGCTGGCCCGCGACCACGGCACCCCGCTGTTCGTGCTGGACGAGGCGGACTTCCGCGGCCGGGCCGCGGACTTCGCCGCCGCCTTCTCCGGCGCCGACGTGCACTACGCCTCCAAGGCGTTCCTGTGCGGCCAGGTGGCCCGCTGGGTCGCCGAGGACGGGCTGCACCTGGACGCCTGCAGCGGCAACGAGCTGGCCGTCGCGCTGGCCGCCGGGTTCCCGGCGCACCGGATCGCGCTGCACGGCAACAACAAGTCCGTGGTCGAGCTGGCGCTGGCGGTGGACTCCGGCATCGGGCACGTGGTGCTGGACTCCTTCGACGAGATCGACCGCCTGGTGCCGCTGGCCGCCGCCCGGGTCGCCGCCGGCGGCGCACCCGTGCCCGTGCTGATCCGCTCCACGGTCGGCATCGAGGCGCACACCCACGAGTTCATCGCCACCGCCCACGAGGACCAGAAGTTCGGGTTCTCCCTCGCCACCGGGGACGCGCTGGCCGCTGCGGTGCGCTGCGTGTCCGAGCCGGCGCTGGAGCTGGCCGGGCTGCACAGCCACATCGGCTCGCAGATCTTCGACACCGCGGGCTTCGAGGCCGCCGCGCACCGGGTCGTCGGCCTGATGGGCGCCGTCCGGGACGCGACCGGGGTGGTGCTCCCCGAGCTCAACCTGGGTGGCGGCTTCGGCATCGCCTACCTGCCCGACGACGACCCGGTCGCCGCGCACGACGTGGCGGTGAAGCTGCGCTCCGTGGTCGCCGCCGAGTGCGCCGAGCTGGACCTGCCGGTGCCCCGCCTGGCCGTCGAGCCGGGCCGGGCGATCGCCGGCCCCGGCACGGTGACGCTCTACGAGATCGGCACGATCAAGCCGGTCCGGCTGGGTGCCTCGGGCTCCCCGGGCACGCCGATGGTGCGCAACTACGTCTCGGTGGACGGCGGGATGAGCGACAACATCCGCACCGCGCTCTACGACGCCTCCTACACCTGCGTGCTGGCCAACCGGGTCTCCGCGGCGCCCCCGGCGCTGTGCCGGGTGGTGGGCAAGCACTGCGAGAGCGGGGACGTGCTGGTCCGCGACCTGTGGCTGCCCTCGGACGTGGTCCCCGGGGACCTGCTCGCGGTGGCCGCCACGGGTGCCTACTGCTGGTCGATGGCCTCGAACTACAACTACCTGCTCAAGCCGCCGGTGGTCGCCGTGCGGGACGGGGTGTCGGCGGTGGTCGTCCGACGGCAGACACTGTCGGACGTGTTCGCCCTCGACGCCGTCCTCACCGACGTCCCCCCGCCGGTGCCCGCGCCCTCCCAGCCCTCGGTGGGGGTGCAGCGGTGACCCCGCCCGTGGACGCGCCCGCGCCGGAGCCGCTGCGGGTGGCCCTGCTGGGCTGCGGCACGGTCGGGTCGGCGGTGCTCCGGCTGCTGGCCGACCAGGCCGCCGACATCACCGCGCGGGTCGGCCGCCCGGTCGAGGTCGCCGGGGTCGCCGTCCGGCGCCCGGACCGGCACCCCGAGGTCCCCGCCGAGCTGCTGACCACCGACGCCCACGCCCTGGTCACCCGGCCCGACGTCGACCTCGTGGTCGAGGTCATCGGCGGCATCGAGCCCGCCCGCGAGCTGATGCTCGCCGCGTTCGCCGCGGGCAAGAGCGTGGTCAGCGCCAACAAGGCGCTGCTGGCCGACGACGGGGTCGCGCTGCACGCCGCGGCCGCCGACGCCGGCGTCGACCTGTACTACGAGGCCGCCGTCGCCGGGGCCATCCCGCTGCTGCGCCCGCTGCGCGAGTCCCTGGCCGGGGACCAGCTCACCCGGGTGGTCGGCATCGTCAACGGGACGACGAACTACATCCTGTCCCGGATGGCCGAGACCGGTGCCGGCTTCGCCGAGGCGCTGGCCGAGGCCACCGAGCTGGGCTACGCCGAGGCCGACCCGACCGCCGACGTCGACGGCTTCGACGCCGCGGCCAAGGCCGCCATCCTCGCCTCGCTGGCCTTCCACTCCCCGGTGGTGGCGAGCGACGTCTACCGCGAGGGCATCTCGGCGGTGTCCTCGACCGACGTGGCCCGGGCCGCCGAGATCGGCTGCACGGTCAAGCTGCTGGCGATCTGCGAGAAGGTCGCGGGGGAGTCCGGCGACGCGATCGCCGTCCGGGTGCACCCCGCGATGATCCCGACCAGCCACCCGCTGGCCGCCGTCGGCGGGGCGTTCAACGCCGTGTTCGTCGAGGCCGAGGCGGCCGGGCAGCTGATGTTCTACGGCCAGGGCGCCGGCGGGCAGCCGACCGCGTCGGCCGTGCTGGGCGACCTGGTCGCGGTGGCCCGCAACCGGGTCGCCGGGGTAGCCGGACCGGGGACGACGAGCTACGCGGGGCTGCCGGTCGCGCCGATGGCCGACACCCCGACCCGCTACCACGTCAGCCTCGACGTGGCGGACAAGCCGGGCGTGCTGGCCACCGTGGCCCAGGAGTTCGCCGCGCAGGGCGTGAGCATCTCGACCGTCCGCCAGGACGGCGCCGGCGAGGCCGCGACCCTGGTCATCGTCACCCACCGGGCCCCCGACTCCGCCCTGTCTGCCACGATCTCCCGGCTGCGCGGGATGCCGGCCGTCCGGGCCGTGACCAGCGTGCTCCGCGTGGAGGGACTGCAATGACCGCGTCACCGTTCTGGCCGGGGCTGATCGAGGCCTACCGCGACCGCCTGCCGGTGAGCGCCACGACCCCGGTGGTGACGCTGCAGGAGGGCGCCACCCCGCTGGTGCCGGCGCCGGAGCTGTCCCGCCGGACCGGGTGCGAGGTGTTCCTCAAGGTCGAGGGCGCCAACCCGACCGGGTCGTTCAAGGACCGCGGCATGACGATGGCCATCACCAAGGCCGTCGAGGAGGGCGCGCAGGCGGTCATCTGCGCCTCCACCGGGAACACCTCGGCCAGCGCCGCGGCCTACGCGGCCCGCGCCGGGCTGGTCTGCGCCGTCCTGGTGCCGCAGGGCAAGATCGCCACGGGCAAGCTGGCCCAGGCGCTGGTGCACGGGGCCAAGCTGCTGCAGGTCGAGGGCAACTTCGACGACTGCCTGGCGCTGGCCTCCAAGCTGGCCATCGACTACCCGGTCAGCCTGGTCAACAGCGTGAACCAGTACCGCATCGAGGGGCAGAAGACGGCGTCGTTCGAGATCGTGGACGTGCTCGGCGACGCCCCGGACATCCACTGCCTGCCGGTCGGCAACGCCGGCAACATCACCGCCTACTGGCAGGGCTACCGGGAGTACTCCATGGATTCCGACACCCCCGGCCCGGCGACCCACCGCCCCCGCATGTTCGGGTTCCAGGCCGCCGGCGCCGCCCCGATCGTGAACGGGGCCGTGGTCGAGAACCCGAGCACCATCGCGACCGCGATCCGGATCGGCAACCCCGCGTCCTGGACCAAGGCGCTGGCCGCCCGCGACGAGTCCGGCGGCCGGATCGACGCCGTCACCGACCGGGCGATCCTGGCCGCCTACCGGCTGCTGGCCCGCACCGAGGCGGTGTTCGTCGAGCCGGCGTCGGCCGCGTCGGTGGCCGGCCTGCTGCAGGTGGCCGCCGCCGGCGAGCTCGAACCCGGGCAGCGGATCGTGTGCACGGTGACCGGCAACGGCCTCAAGGACCCCGAGTGGGCCATCTCCGGCGCCCCCGCGCCGGTGACCATCCCGGTGGACGCCGCCGCCGCTGCCGGGCAGCTGGGCCTGTGAGCACCGTGATGGGGCCCTCGGTCCGCATCCGGGTGCCGGCCACCAGCGCCAACCTCGGGCCGGCCTTCGACAGCGCTGGCTTGGCGCTGAGCCTCTACGACGAGCTCGAGGTCTCCGTCGCCGACGGCCTGGAGGTCGTCGTCGAGGGGTACGGCGCGGCCGACCTGCCCCGCGACGAGGACCACCTCGTGGTGCGGGCCTTCCGGGCGGCCTGCGCCGACCTCGGCTGGGCACCGCCTGGCCTGGCCCTGCACGCCCGCAACGGCATCCCGCAGGGCCGCGGCCTGGGGTCCTCGGCCGCCGCGGTGATCGCCGGCATCCTCGCCGCCTGGGCGCTGTGCCCGGCGGTCGTCGGCGTCGACGACGAGCGGGTGCTCGCCCTCGCCGACGCGATCGAGGGCCACCCCGACAACGTCGCGGCCTGCCTGCTGGGCGGGCTGACGCTGTCCTGGTCGGGCCCCGACGGCGTGCGGGCGACGTCGCTGACGGTCCACCGGCAGGTCACCCCCCTGGTGTGCGTGCCGACCTCGACGCTGTCCACCCACGTCGCCCGCGGCCTGCTGCCCGACCTGGTGCCGCACGGCGACGCCGCGTTCAACGCCGGCCGGTCCGCGCTGCTGGTGCACGCGCTGACCACCGCGCCCACCCTGCTGATGGAGGCGACCGAGGACCGGCTGCACCAGCCGCAGCGGGCCTCGGCGATGCCGGGGACGGCGGCGCTGGTGGCCGACCTGCGCGACGCCGGGCACGCCGCGGTGGTCTCCGGGGCCGGGCCGGGCGTGCTGGTCGTGGACGCCCGCCCCGAGGACGCCGCCCTGGTGCGCACCGTCGTCCCCGAGGGGTGGGAGGTGCTGGACCTGGCGGTCGAGCCCGCCGGCGCGCGCATCCGGTACGGAGACCGTGCTGTATCGTCCTGATCGCCTGGGAAGGCACCGGGGGCAGCCGGTGTTGTGGGCTGCACCGGCCGGTGTCTAGGCTGGCCGCACAGCCGCCCTCGGGCGTGCCTCATCGCGAGACGTCGACGACGTGCGACTGCCGTCCTTCGCCTCGTCCCCACAGCCCCGTTCCCCCTCCTCGGTCCCGCCGCGGCCTCGTCGCGGCGAACCCGAGAGGGCACCGGGTCACCTCCTGCGCCAGTTGGTGCAGGTCACCGCAGGGAAGGACCTGTACGTGAGCGAGACCACCTCTCTGGTCGACGACGGCGCCACCTCCGGCTCGGACGTCGCGACCGAGGCCGTCGGCAAGCGCCGTCGCGGCAACGGGCTGTCGGCGATGCTGCTGCCCGAGCTCCAACGACTGGCCGCCGAACTGGGCATCGCCGGCACCGGACGGATGCGCAAGGGCGACCTGGTCGCCGCCATCTCCGAGCGCCAGGTCGGCGCCCCGGCCCAGCGGCCGGCCCCCGCGCCGTCGGCGGAGGACACCGCCCCGGCTCCGTCGGCGCAGGACACCGCCCAGGCTCCGTCGGCCGGGACCACGGCGCCCGCGCCGTCGGCCTCCGCCCCGGCCGAGCCCGTCGCGTCCGCGCCGGTCGAGGCCGCCCCCACCGCCCGCCGTCGTCGTTCGGCCAGCCGGCCCGCCGGCGCCCCGGACGCCGTCCCCGCCGGTGAGCCGACGACCGGGTCGACCGACGGTGACGTCCCGGCCCGCACCGCCCCCGAGGCGCCGTCCGCCGTGACCTCCACCGACGGGAGCCCCGTCGAGACCCCCGCCGAGGGCCGCCCGGAGCGACCGCAGCGCAGCCGCGACCGCAGCCGTGCCGAGCGCGCCGGCCGCACCGACGGCGACGACACCGCTCGCACCCAGCAGGACGGCCGCGCCCAGCAGGACGGCCGCCCCCAGGGCGACGCCGACCGCGGTCGACCCGCCCCGCGCGACGACGACCGTGACCAGGGCGAGTCCCAGGACCGCAGTGGCCGGACCCGCAACCGCGGTCGGGACGACGACCGCGAGCAGGCCGATACCCAGGACCGCGGTGGCCGCAACCGGGGTCGCGACGACGACCGGGACCAGGGCGACTCCCAGGACCGCGGCGGCCGGACCCGCAACCGTGGGCGCGACGACGACCGGGACCAGGCCGACACCCAGGACCGTGGCGGCCGCACCCGCAACCGCGGTCGGGACGACGACCGCGACCAGGGCGAGTCCGCGGACCGCAACGACCCCCGCAACGATTCCCGCGGTGACCGGTCGGGCAACCAGCAGGGCCCCGACGGCGGCCGCAACCGCGGTGACCGACCGGGCAACCGCCCCGACGGCCGCGCGGACAACCGGCCCGACAACCGCCCCGACACCCGCGGCGACGCCGGGCCCGAGGACGACGACGACGAGTTCGACGGCAACGGCCGGCGCCGTGGCCGCCGCTACCGCGACCGCAACCGCCGCGGCGGCACCACCGGTGGCCAGGGCGGGAGCGGCCGCGACCGCTACGACCAGGGCGAGCCGGCGGTCAGCGACGACGACGTCCTGCTGCCCGTCGCCGGCATCCTCGACGTGCTGGACAACTACGCCTTCGTCCGCACCTCGGGGTACCTCACCGGGCCCAACGACGTCTACGTGTCGCTGTCCCAGGTCCGCCGCTACGGCCTGCGCCGCGGCGACGCCATCACCGGTGCGGTCCGCCAGCCCCGCGAGGGCGAGCGCAAGGACAAGTACAACGCGCTGGTCCGGCTGGACTCGGTCAACGGCCTGGACCCCGAGCAGGCCCGGACGCGGCCGGAGTTCACCAAGCTGGTCCCGCTCTACCCGCAGGAGCGCCTGCGGATGGAGACCGACTCGACGACGCTGACCACCCGGGTGATCGACCTGGTCATGCCCATCGGCAAGGGCCAGCGGGCGCTGATCGTGTCGCCGCCCAAGGCCGGCAAGACGATGGTGCTGCAGGCGATCGCCAACGCGATCACCACGAACAACCCCGAGTGCCACCTCATGGTCGTCCTGGTCGACGAGCGGCCCGAGGAGGTCACCGACATGCAGCGGTCGGTGAAGGGCGAGGTCATCGCCTCCACCTTCGACCGGCCGGCGACCGACCACACCACCGTCGCCGAGCTGTCCATCGAGCGGGCCAAGCGGCTGGTCGAGATGGGCCACGACGTCGTCGTCCTGCTGGACTCCATCACCCGGCTGGGCCGCGCCTACAACCTGGCGGCCCCCGCCAGCGGGCGGATCCTGTCCGGCGGCGTGGACTCCACGGCGCTGTACCCGCCCAAGCGCTTCCTCGGTGCCGCCCGCAACATCGAGAACGGCGGTTCGCTGACCATCATCGCCTCGGCGCTGGTGGAGACCGGGTCCACCATGGACACGGTCATCTTCGAGGAGTTCAAGGGCACCGGGAACGCCGAGATCAAGCTCGACCGCCGGCTGGCGGACAAGCGGGTCTTCCCGGCCGTGGACGTCAACGCCTCCAGCACCCGCAAGGAGGAGCTGCTGATGAGCCCGGACGAGCAGGCCATCGTCATCAAGCTCCGCCGGGTGCTCGCCGCGCTGGAGCCGCAGCAGGCGATCGAGCTGCTGCTGGGTCAGCTGAAGAAGACCCGCAACAACATCGAGTTCCTCATGCAGGTCCAGAAGACGACGCTCGGCGCCGGCCGCGACGACTAGGGCCTCGGTCGGCCGGTCCCCGCGCATGTGGGAGACTTGCCGACCGAGCCCCCGGCGGGCGTGGAACAACCCAGCCCGCCGACGACGTTCATCCCCAATGCACCGGCCGATCCACCTCGGCCTGCCAGACCACAGAGAGGGCGAGGGACATGAAGCCCGACATCCACCCCGATTACCACGAGACCGCTGTGACCTGCGGTTGCGGCAACTCCTTCACCACCCGCAGCACCATCCCCGGCGGCACGCTGTCGGTCGAGATGTGCTCGGCCTGCCACCCGTTCTACACGGGCAAGCAGCGCGTGCTGGACACCGGCGGCCGCGTGGCCCGGTTCGAGAAGCGCTTCGGCAAGCGCGAGACCGCGGCCAGCAAGTAGCACTCCCGACGGCGCCCGCACCGCCCCCCACGAGGGGCGGGGCGGGCGCCGTCGTCGTGTCGTGACCACCGAGGGCAGGAGAGCACCGTGAACGGGACGCCGGACGGCGGTCTCGCCGACCTGCTCGCCGAGCACGCCTCCCTCGAGCTGGAGCTGGCCGACCCCGGCGTGCACGCCGACCAGGCCCGCGCCCGCCGCCTGGCCCGCCGCTACGCGTCGCTGGCCCCGCTGGTGGAGACCTCCCGCGCCCTCGAGGCCGCCCGCGAGGACCGCGGTGCCGCGCTCGAGCTGGCCGCCGAGGACCCGGCGTTCGCCGCGGAGGCCGCGTCGCTGGCCGAGGAGGTCACGCGGCTGGAGGACCGGCTGCGCGAGCAGCTGCTGCCCAAGGACCCCGACGACGACAAGGACGTCATCCTGGAGATCAAGGCCGGCGAGGGCGGCGCGGAGTCCGCGCTGTTCGTCGGGGACCTGCTCCGGATGTACCTGCGCTACGCCGAGCGCCGTGGGTGGGCAACCCAGGTGCTCGACGCCGTCGACGCCGAGCTCGGTGGCTACAAGGACGTCGCCGTCGCGGTGAAGGCCCGCGGCGACGAGGGCATCTGGTCGCGGCTGAAGTTCGAGGGCGGCGTGCACCGGGTGCAGCGGGTGCCGGTCACCGAGAGCCAGGGCCGCATCCACACCTCCGCCGTCGGCGTCCTGGTGCTGCCCGAGGCCGAGGAGGTCGACGTCACCGTCGACCCGAACGACCTGCGCATCGACGTCTTCCGGTCCTCCGGGCCGGGCGGGCAGAGCGTGAACACCACCGACTCCGCCGTCCGGATCACCCACCTGCCCACCGGCACGGTCGTCAGCTCGCAGAACGAGAAGAGCCAGCTGCAGAACCGGGAGTCCGCGCTGCGGGTGCTGCGCTCCCGGCTGCTGGCCGCCGCCCGCGAGGAGGCCGCGGCCACCGCCAGCGACGCCCGGCGGCTGCAGGTCCGCACCGTGGACCGCAGCGAGCGGGTGCGCACCTACAACTACCCGGAGAACCGGATCTCCGACCACCGGGTGGGCTTCAAGGCGCACAACCTGGACGCCGTCCTCGACGGCGAGCTCGACCCGGTCATCGACGCGCTGATGACCGCGCACACCGCCGAGCTGCTCGAGGCCGGCAGCTGAACCCCCGCACGCTGCTGACCGGTGCCGCCGCCCGGCTGGCCGCGGCCGGCGTCGAGTCCCCGCGGGTGGACGCCGAGCTGCTGCTCGCCCACGCGCTGGGGGTGCCGCGCGCCCGGTTGATCACCCTGGACGACGTCGCGGACACCGCCCGGTTCGAGTCCCTCCTGGAGCAACGGGTCGCCCGGGTGCCCCTGCAGCACCTGACCGGGCGCGCGGCCTTCCGGCACCTCGAGCTGTCGGTCGGGCCCGGGGTGTTCGTGCCGCGGCCGGAGACCGAGCAGATCGCCGGCTGGGTGCTGGACCGGGTCGCGGACCTGGCCACGCCGGTCGTGGTCGACCTGGGGACCGGCTCCGGCGCCATCGCGCTGGCGGTCGCCGGCGAGCACCCCGGCGCGCAGGTCACCGCGGTCGAGCGGGACGCCGACGCGATCGCCTGGACCCGGCTCAACGCCGACGCCCGGGCCGCGGCGGGGGACACCCCGGTCACCGTCCTCGCCGGCGACATGACCGACCCGCAGCTGCTGCGGGACCTGGACGGCACCGTCGACGTCGTGGTGTCCAACCCGCCCTACGTGCCCGACGACGCCCGCCTGCCGCGCGAGGTCGCCGACCACGACCCGCCGCTGGCGCTGTGGGGCGGCCCCGACGGGCTCGACGTCGTCCGCGGCCTGCTGCACACCGCCGCCCGTCTGCTGCGCCCCGGCGGCCTGCTGGCGATCGAGCACGCGGACGCCCAGGGCACCTCGCTGCCGGCGCTGGTCCGCTCGCACGGCGGGTTCACCGACGTGGCCGACCACCCCGACCTCGCGGGCCGACCCCGCTACACGACCGCTCAGTCGCAGAAGCGCGACTCGTAGCCGGCGGTGCCGGGCACCGAGACGTCCAGGTCCCGGCGCTGGACGGCGATCGTGCCGCCGCGGG
This sequence comes from Klenkia terrae, assembly GCF_037083865.1. Lineage (NCBI taxonomy): Bacteria > Bacillati > Actinomycetota > Actinomycetes > Geodermatophilales > Geodermatophilaceae > Klenkia > Klenkia terrae. The sequence goes on from NZ_JBAPLV010000005.1 coordinate 180,190, forward strand.
CCGCGCACGCGGCGTCGAAGGCCTCGTCGGTGTACTCGATCTCGACGACCGCGTCGCCGTAGGCGTCCGTGTAGGCCGCGCACTCGTCGTAGACCTGGCACTGCTCGGTCACGGCGTAGTCGAAGCCCAGCGCCCGTCCGTCGAGGTCGGCGGCGTTCTTCTGCGCGATCTCCAGCCCGGCGTCGTGCGCCCGCTCGACGAGCATCTCGGCCATGAACTCTGCGTCGTCCTCGCTCAGCAGGTCCTGCGAGCGGGTCCAGCTGTCCAGGTTGTCGGGCTCGACGGCGTCGAAGCCGTCGTCGGCGCAGCGGTCCGGCCCCGCTGCAGGGGCCCGCCGCGAGCTTGCGAGTGGTGGGGGGCAGTGGGGTCCTTCAGCAGTCGGGGTCCTCGACCCGGGCGCCGGCCGCGTCGTGCAGCAGCAGGTCCTCGGGGACGTCGTCGGTGCCGGGCTGGGTCTGGAAGGCGTTGACGTAGCAGGCCGACCACAGCCCGGGTGCCGGCGGATCGGTGCGGTCCCGGACCACCCCGGTGACGTCGTCGGCCGGGGGGTAGGCGCCGCCCAGCTGGTAGTCCACCCGCAGACCCATGGGGGTGGCCGCGCCGTCGGTCGCGCCGTCGGTCGTGCTGCAGGCGGCCAGCAGCAGCACACCCACCATCAGCAGCCCGCGCACGACCGGAACACTAGGTGGGGGAGACTGGCCGCCGTGGCCGACGTCTACGACTGCACCGACGACGAGCAGCGCGCCGCGGGCATCACCGCCGCCGCTGCCGCGCTCTCCCGGGGCGAGCTGGTCCTGCTCCCCACCGACACGGTCTACGGGGTGGCGGCCGACGCCTTCACCCCCGAGGCGGTCGCCCGGTTGCTGGCGGCCAAGAACCGGGGCCGGAACATGCCGGTGCCGGTGCTGATCGCCGAGGCCTCCACGCTGGCCGGCCTGGTCACCGTCGTGCCGCCCGACGCCCATGCACTGGCCCGGGAGTTCTGGCCCGGCGGGCTCACCCTGGTGCTCGAGCACACCCCGACGCTGTCGTGGGACCTGGGGGAGTCGCAGGGCACGGTCGCCGTCCGGCTGCCCGACGACGACGTCACCCGCGAGCTGCTCCGGCGCACCGGGCCGCTGGCGGTCTCCAGCGCGAACCGGTCGGGCCGGCCCGCGGCCACCTCGGCCGCGCAGGCGGACTACCAGCTCGGCGAGCACGCCGCGGTCGTCCTGGACGACGGCCCGCGCGAGGTGGGGGCACCGAGCACCATCGTCGACTGCACCGGGGACCACCCCCGGGTGCTGCGGGTCGGGGCCGTCGAGGTCGACCGGCTCCGCGAGGTCGTCCCCACCCTCACCGACTAGATGAGTAAGTCCGATTGGATCAGTGGTCGTAGGCGATCAGTGATCTTGTGA